>DASUDH010000052.1:0-6511 GCA_036275675.1 Solirubrobacteraceae bacterium
CGCGCGCGCGAGCAGCTGCTCGGCGAGCACGCCCGACAGCAGCGTCGCGCCGAGCTGGGGCATGTTGCCGGTGCGAGCCGCCATCACCTGCTCGATCGCGGCGATCGCCTCGGGGTGGTTGCGCCCGATCGCGAACACCCCGTAGCCGCTGAGCAGGTCGAGGTAGCGATCGCCATCAATGTCGATCAGGTGGGCGCCCTCGCCGGCAGCCCACGTCTTGTCGAGCCCCAGCGTGCGCACGATCCGCCCGAGCTGCGGGTTCAGGTGGGAGTCATTGAGGGTCATCTCCTCCCCGACCCTGTCCGCAAGGATCTCGCGGACGGGCGGGGGGACATCGACCATGTTCAGAAGGGTACGCTCGGGTTAGCCGACGCGCGCACGGGAGCGCGAACTACGGTTGCGCGAGCGCCCCGAGGACCGCCGCGCGGCCTGCCGCGGACGGGTCGCGTCGCTCGGAAAGCCTCCGAGCTCGAGCTCGCGGTGAAGGCCGAGCTCGCCGACCATGCCCGCGAGCTCGCGAGCCTGCTCGTGCAAGACGAACGTGACGCCGATCCCGTCGGCGCCCGCGCGGGCGGTGCGTCCGACGCGGTGGACGTAGTCCTCGCGCGTGGCGGGCATGTCGTAGTTGATGACGTGCGTGATGCCCGCCACGTCGATGCCGCGCGCGGCGACATCGGTGGCGACAAGCGTGTTGACATGGCCTGCCTCGAAGCGGGCGAGCGCCTTCTCGCGCTGGGCTTGGGACTTGTCGCCGTGCATCGCCAGCGCGTGCACGCTGCTCGCGGCGAGTCGCTTCACGAGACGGTCGGCGCCGCGCTTGGTGCGCACGAACACGAGCGTCAAGCCACGCCCGGGCTGTGAGAGCTCGGCGACCAGGCGGTCAACCTTGTCCTTGTGCGAGACCGACACGAAGCGGTGCTCGACCGCTGCGCTGCGCTCTGCCGGGTGGGCGTGCTCGTGGCGGCGCGGGTTGCTCGTGTAGGCGGCGGCCACACGTCCGACCTCGCCTTGGAGCGTGGCGGAGAACAGCAGCGTCTGACGCTCGCCGCAGGTCATCTTCACTATCCGGTCGACGACCGGGCGGAAACCCATGTCGAGCATCCTGTCGGCCTCATCGAGGACGAGCAGGCGAACGCGCTCGAGCGATATGTCGCGGCGACAGGTCAGGTCGAGCAGGCGTCCGGGGGTGGCGACGAGGATGTGGGCGCGGGCGGCGATGCGGGCCTGCTTGACGATCCCGGCGCCACCATAGACTGCGGCGATCGACAGCGCGCGAACGTGGGCGAGCGGGCGCAGGTCCTCGACGATCTGAAGCGCGAGCTCGCGCGTGGGCGCCAGCACGAGCGCGGAGGGCCGCGGGTCGCTGTCCCTCAGACGCTCCACGAGCGGGAGGCCGAAGGCGAGCGTCTTACCCGAGCCGGTGGGCGACTGGGCGAGTACGTCGTGGCCGGCGAGCACGTCAGGGATGACCATGCCCTGCACGGCGAACGGCGAGCCGATGCCGCGCTGGGCAAGCTCGCGTGAGACGACCTCGGACACGCCGAGGTCGGCGAAAGAATCGGACTTCATGTTGTGCTGCTCCTTTGTCGCGACCCTGTGGCCGCCATGCGAAGGGAGATTCGTACTGGCCCCATCCGCGCTCTGAGGAGCACCAACAAAGACAAGAACCTCGCGGATGACATTTGTCATCCGTGCGTGCACAGTAGCAGGAAATCTCAGGGCGCCTGAGCGCCGGGCGATGGATGCTGGCCGATCCCGGACGATCGGTCGCCGCAACCGAGCGCAGGCGTACTGGGTCGTGCGTCGAGCATCGGGGGTGGCGTCTGGCGCCCCCGAACAGTGCTCAGGCGGCGAAACTCTTTTCGGCGCGGCGCTCGGGAGATACCCGCACCACATCCCAAGCCAAGCCGATGCTCTCCATCGAGCGGATCACGAGCGCGGAGATATCGAGCTGGCGCCGAGAAAAGCCGTGGAAGGCCGAGGTGGGGAAGGCGTGGTGGTTGTTGTGCCAGGCCTCGCCGAGCGTGAGCGGCGCGAGCCAGGCGAGGTTGCGCGAGTGGTCGCCGGTGTCGTAGGTGCGCCGGCCGAAGAAGTGACAGAGCGAGTTGATGGAATAGGTGGCGTGGTGGAGCACCAACATTCGCACCGCCCCACCCCACAAGAGGCCGGTGAGCGCGGCGGTGAGGGTTCCGCCGATCAAGTAGCCCAGGCCGAAGGCGGTGAGCAGACCGCCGATCGCCCAGACGAAGAACGTTTTGTCGACGAACGACACCACCGGATCGGCGATCAGATCGGGGGCATAGCGTTCGCGGTGACCCCGGGCCGTATGGATGAACAGCCAGCCGACGTGCGCATGGGCCAAGCCGCGCAGGATGCCACGTAGGCCCGCGCCGTGATCGACGTGCGGGCTGTGCGGATCGCCATGACGGTCGGAGAAAGCGTGATGCTTGCGGTGGTCGGCGACCCAAGAGATGACGGGGCCCTCGATCGCGGCCGAGCCGAGCACCGCGAAGACGAAGCGGAAGAAGGGGGATGTCTTGAACGACCGGTGGGTAAAGAGACGGTGCAGGCCGACCGTGACGCCGAGTCCCGTGAGGAGGTACATGATCGCGAACACGACGAGATCGGAGCCGTGAAGCAGGCCATCCCACAGCTGCCAGGCTACGAAGCCCAGCGCGACCATCGGGCCAACCGTAATGAGACCCGTGAGAAAGCGGTCGAGACTCTCGAACGCGACGGGCTGGACGTCGTCGGCTGTGGGACCATCGGGCGTCGAGCGCCCGAGCGTGGAACGCTGGCCGTGGGCGTCGTCAGGAGCGGAAAGGTCGGCGTGAGGACGCTGGATAGAATGGGCGCTCATCGGTGTGCTCGCCGCTGGAAGGTAGCAGGCCAAGGTGACGAGACGAGACGAGACGGCAATGTGTGATTTCCGGGTTAACACTTTGCGAAACACTGGCCGAATAGCCGATGCCGGTGCTTTGGAAGATTCTGGCCGGAGAGCCAATGCCATTCGCCAAGACTGAGTCGTTGCGGCGCGAGCTGGCCGTGGCGCTCCCCGAGCGCGCGTTCACGGTGCGCTTCTGGGACGGCACGGAGCTGCCCGCCACGCATGGGAATGGGAATGGGCAAGCTGGGCGGGATTCCAATCCGGGGCCGACGTTCACGGTACGCTCGCCTAAGGCGGTAGCGCACGTGGTACGCGCCCCGGGTGAGCTTGGGCTCGGCAGGGCGTACGTGGCGGGAGAGCTCGAGGTGGACGATCTCGACAGGGTGATCGGGTTGATCGACACGTTCGAGGAGCCTCAGATCGACCGCGGGACGCGCGCGCGGCTGGCGATCGCGGCGCTGAGGGCGTGCGGGCTGACGCTCCCGCCGCGGGCCCCCAAGGGGGAGCTGAGGTTGCGCGGGCGCAGCCACAGCAAGGACCGCGACGCAAAGGCGGTGCGCCACCACTACGACGTATCTAATGAGTTCTTTGAACTGTTCCTCGACGAGTCGATGACCTACAGCTGCGCGATCTTCTCGCGCGGGGCTGAAACGCTCGAGGAGGCCCAGCTGGCGAAGCTCGACCTGGTGTGCAAGAAGCTCGCCTTGAAGGAGGGCGAGCGTGTGCTCGACGTGGGCTGCGGCTGGGGCGCGTTCGTGATCCACGCGGCGCGCGAGTACGGCGTGAAGGCGGTCGGCATCACCCTCTCCCCTCCCCAGGCGAAGCTGGCGCGCCGCAGAATCGCCGAAGCGGGGCTCAGCGACAGGGTCGAGGTGAGGGTGGCCGACTACCGCGACCTGCAGGGCGAGCGCTACGACGCGATCGCGAGCATCGGCATGGTGGAGCACGTCGGCGAGAGCCAGATCGACGTGTACGCACATAAACTCGCTAACCTGCTCGGCCCGGACGGCCGGCTGCTCAACCATGGGATCGCGCACCTGCCCCAGGGCCTCGGATACCACGGCGACTTCACCCAGCGCTACGTGTTCCCGGACGCGAATCCCCTACATCTTTCGCGAGTGCAGCTCGCGCTGGAGCGCGCCGGCTTTGTGACAGAGCACGTGGAGGGCTTCGCGCAGGACTACTGCGACACGCTCAGCGAGTGGATCAAGCGCCTCGACGAAAACCTCGAGCGTGCAGAGCAACTGGCGGGCAGGGAGCGCCTGCGCGTGTGGCGCCTGTATCTGCGCTCAGCGCGAAACATCTTCAAGACGCAGTTCGTGTCGGTGTATCAGACGCTCGCGAAACCACGCCACGGCTGATCTCGCGCGTGCGCGCACGCGCGGGGCCTTCCGATTGGAGGGACGCCTACGAGGTCGCACGCACACGCGCGTGTGCACGCGCGGGGCGCACGGGGCCCTCGAAACCGAATGTGCACCCGCGCCACAACTGGTTCCTCGCGTGCGTGCGCGGGACGACCTCATTCGAGACTCGCCATCACATGCTTGACGACCGTGTAGTCCTCGAGCGAATAGACGCTGAGATCCTTGCCGTAGCCGGACTCCTTGAACCCCCCGTGCGGCATCTCGGAGACGAGCGGGATGTGGTCGTTGATCCAGACGCAGCCGAAGCGCAGCGCCTTCGACACGCGCAAGGCCCGTCCCACGTCGCGTGTCCAGACCGATGAGGCCAACCCGTAGCGTGTGGAGTTGGCCCACTCGATCGCCTGCACCTCGTCCGTGAAGCGCTGCACGGTGATGACGGGACCGAAGATCTCGCTCTGAACCATCTCGTCGTCCTGCTCCAGGCCGGCGACGACGGCGGGCTCGAGATAGAAGCCGTCGCGCGAGGGCTCTGTGCCGCCGGTGACGACCTCTGCGTGGGAGGGGCGCCGCTCGAGGAAGCCCTCGACGCGCCCCAGCTGACGCTCGGAGTTGACGGGGCCGAGCGTCGTGTCGGGTGAGAGCGTGTCGCCGATCACGAGCCCCTGCGCCTGCTCGGCGAGGCCAGCCACGACGTCGTCGTAGACCTTCGCTCCCGCGAGCACCCTGGTCGCAGCCGTGCAGTCCTGACCGGCGTTGTAGTAACCGGTGCCGGCGATCGTCTCGAGCGCACTGACCATCTCCACATCGTCGAACACGATCACGGGCGCCTTGCCGCCGAGCTCGAGGTGCACGCGCTTGAGCGTCGCGGCGGCGGTGCGCGCGACGTGCTTGCCGGTCGCCACCGATCCCGTCAGCGAGATCATGTCCACGCCGGGGTGCTCGAGCAGCGCCTGGCCGGTGGGCTCGCCCGGGCCCATGACCACGTTGAGGACTCCAGGCGGCAGGATGTCAGCCGCCAGCTCGGCCATCCGCACCGTTGTCACGGGCGTCGTCTCCGCCGGCTTGAGCACCACTGTGTTGCCCGCCGCCAGCGCCGGGGCGATCTTCCAGATTGCCATCATCAAGGGGTAGTTCCACGGGGTGATCTGGCCTACGACCCCGACCGGCTCGCGCCTGACGAAGGACGTGTAGCCCGGCATGTACTCGCCGGCCGCCCGGCCTTCCAGGCAGCGCGCGGCGCCCGCGAAGAAGCGCAGGTTGTCGGCCATCGCGGGGAGCTCGTCGCGCGAGACCGCCTCGATCGGCTTGCCCGCGTTGAGCGCCTCCAGGCGCGCGATCTCCTCGCGGTGGCGCTCGACCGCGTCTGCCAGCGTGAGCAGCGCAAGCGAGCGTTCCGCGGGCGTCGTCTGCGACCAGCCCTCGAACGCGCGGCGGGCCGCCCGCACGGCGCCGTCCACCTCCTGCGCCGTGGACACGGGCGCGCGCCACAACTCCTCGCCTGTGGCGGGGTTGAGCACCGCCGTGGTCTCCCCCGCGCCGGCCGCCGGCTCTCCGTCGACGAAGTTCCTGAGGGTCTCTGCGGCGGTGGCCATGGCGCTGCCTCCTTGAATCTGTCGTGGGGTCGTTAGGAGAGTGACTTTTTGGGGGGATTGATGGGGATATCCCTGTTCGCAGAACGCGCCCCGTCGGGGGAAACGGGCATCGCGAGCGCCTGCGCTACGGCCGGGTGGACGATCTCGCCGCTGCGAACGTTCACGCCGAGGCGCAGCGCCTCGCTGCGCGCGAGCGCCTGCTCGACGCCCTCGGCCAGCTCGATCGCATACGGGAGCGTGGCGTTCGTGAGCGCGTAGGTCGAGGTGATCGGCACCGCGCCCGGCATGTTCGTGACGCAGTAGTGGGCGATCCCGTCGACCTCGAACGTCGGATCCGAATGCGTGGTGGGCCGCGATGTCTCGAAGCACCCGCCCTGGTCGATCGAGACGTCGACGAGCACCGCATGGCGCTTCATGCAGGCGAGCTGCTCGCGCGCGATCACGTGCGGCGCGCGCCCGCCGTGGACAAGCACCGCGCCGACCACCAGATCGGCGGATGGCAGCATCTCCTCGATCGCGAGCGTCGAGGAGTAGACCGTGGAGGCGCGACCCCCGAACGCGACTTCGAGCTCGCGCAGGCGGTCGATCGAGCGGTCGAACACGCACACGTCGGCCTGCATCCCGATCGCGATGAAGGCGGCGTTCATGCCAACCACGCCGCCGCCGAT
>DASUDH010000053.1:0-15825 GCA_036275675.1 Solirubrobacteraceae bacterium
GGCCCTGCGCATAGAGTGACTGGTTGACGAGCAGCTTCATCATCCGAAGCTGATTGACCGGCACGCGCGCGATCCGCTCCAGCAGGATCTCCGTCCGCTCGTCGAGCTGCTCGGGCGAAGGGGCCTCGATCGCAAGACCCCACTCCAGCGCCTCGGCGCCCGACAGCGAGTCGCCGGTGAACAGCAGGCGCTTGGCGCGCTGCGGCCCGAGCCTGTGCACCCACATCGAAGTCGTCGGCGAGCCCCATACACGCGCCGGCGGATAGCCGATCTTCGCGTCGGAGGCGATCACGAGCAGATCCGAGCATAGGGCCATGTCGGTGCCGCCCGCGACGCAGAACCCGTGAACCTTGCAGACAACCGGCTTGCCGCAATGGAACAGCGACATGAACGCGCGCACGTTGCGGCTCATCATCGCGTAGTCCACCATCGCGTCCCACGTGCCGGTCGGATCGTGGTTGGCGGCCATCACAGCCGGATCGAGCGGCGACCCCGCCGGGGTCGCCGGGCCCTCCTCGCCCAGGCGCCCCTGGCCCTCGGCACTCTCCACGAGGTCATACCCGCCGCAGAACCCCTTCCCGTTGCCGGCGAGCAGGATCACGTGGACCGCTGGGTCGAGGTCGGCCTGCTCCACGCACTGCTCGAGCTCGGTCACGAGGCGGCGCGTGATGCCGTTGCCGCGCTCGGGACGGTTGAGCACGATCCGCGCGATGCGGCCGGTGGCCTGATAGGTGACGGTCTCCTGCCGGCCCATAGAGCCAAGTCTCCCATGCGCAGGGGTCAGGGCGGCAGGCTCACGTCAGGTCCAAGCCGGAGCGAGCCTATGGTGGACACGGCGGAGCTTCTCCTTACCGACGCGGCAGGGGCGCCCGCGGCGGCGGCTGAGCGCCCGGCTGGGAGTTGTGCAGCGTTGTGCGCGTACCCCACTCGACATAGGCGAGGAACGCCGACGCTCGCCGACGAGCTTGGACTGAGAATCGCTTGGAAACGGGGATCGCCGGACGATGTTCGAACCGGCGGTCCAGTGTTCGAACATCGAGCAAATGGCGGAGAGGGCGGGATTCGAACCCGCGATGGAGTGATAAGCCCCATACTCGCTTAGCAGGCGAGTGCCTTCAGCCACTCGGCCACCTCTCCAGGGACTCCGGGAGGCCAGTTTAGAGACTGTGGGCCGTAGCGGTGCGCTCTGCGCCGCTCAGCTGTGCTTGTGGTGCGCTCCGTGTTTGCGGCCACGATGGTGCTTGTGCGCGTGCTTATTGGGCGTCGCGCTGCGGACGATCGTGATCGACGTGGTGGTCGTGTTGTTCCTCAGGTCGATCGCCTGCGCCGTCAGCACGTGCTTGCCAGGGCTGAGCAGACGCGCGCCGTACCAGACCATGTGACCGTTCAGCGTGGTGGCTCCGCCGTGGACCGAGAAGTTGCGGATGATTTGCCCGTCGTGATAGAGCGTGATCTCATACACCCTGAACCTGTCGCTCGCGCTCACCGCGATCGGCAGGGTGTTCGTGTAACGCACACCCGTCTTCGGGCGTACCAGCTTGACCGCGGGTCCCTGCTGGCCGCCGCACGGTTCGGTCAGGCGATCTCCGTTGTGTGAGTAGTCTGCAAGCGCCGCATACGCTGGCTTCGGGGCCAGGCTGGGGTCGAGCAAGCCATAGCTGCCACGCGGGCTGCCGAAAGGTTCGGTTTCCTGCAACCCATACCAGATGCCCACCTGCACGTAGCTGTCCTGAGCGAGGCAGTGGTAGGCCTGCTGCAGGAACGCAGCCTGCTGCTGGGGGCTCACGCCACCCGCCTTCTGACCCGCCCATGCGCCCGAGTTGCAGATCTGCGAGGAGCTGCTCCAACCTAGCTCGGTCATCCAGATCGGGCTGCCGTCGCCGTTGGCCTGCATGATTTCGCGTACCGTCCGGTAACCCAGGAACGCCCAGCGGTTGATGCGCCGGTCATAGCGCCCGTTGCGCAAGATTTCGTAGGGGGAGACGACGTTGCAGATCGTGTCCGTGTGCAACCCCACCGCGTCGAACGAGCCCTTGGCCCCGACGGCGTAGAGCTGCGACAGGTACTCGTAGTCGTTTCCCGTCAAGCCGCCGAGCACCACCGTCACGTTCGGGTCGGCCGCCTTGATCGCTCGGTAGGTCTCCTTCAACAGCGCCGCGTAGGCACTCGGATCCGGGCCGCTGGCCCACCACAGCGAGGCGTCCTCCTCGTTCCAAATCTCCCACGCCGCCACGCGACCGGCAAAGCGCCTGGCCATCGCACCGACGAAGCGGGCATAGTCGGCCGGGTTGTGTGGGGGCATCGCCGGATTGGTCGAGCCCGACTCCCACTGTGGGGTGCTCACTACGTCGAGGATCACCTTCGTGCCCTTCGGCAGCGCCGCCAAGCCCGATTCCAGGGCGTTCACCTGCGACTGGTTAATCTGCCCGGAGGTCGGTTCGAACGCGTTCCACGGCACGAAGCTCCTTACCCAACCGACTCCTAGGCCTGCCAGCAGACCATCGCTCTGCTGGGAGAGCCCTGTCGGGCTGTTGACCACGACCCCCGATTCCGCTCCCTGAGCGGGGGCGCTCGCGAGCGAGAGCATCAGCGCCAAGATGGCGAGCGGAGCTATTGTCTGGCGAAACTGCCGCACACAAGCGTGATCGGCAGCGCGCCAGAGCCACTGAACAGACAGACGTCGACAATCGATCATTCGCCGACGCGCTCTCAACTTCTGGGTTGCAACACTCCCGGTGCAATCCGCAGCCGCGCCCGTCGCTCGTCCCTGAGCTCGAGCACGGTGTAGCAGCGTCGGAGGAGCCCCCTGTCGCGGGTGCTTCTGTGCGCGCGAGCTTCAAGTGGTGATTGAACTATGACGAGCTGGTGATTCAGGCTGGGCGCTGCGACCCGCCAGGCGGTCGGCGAGCTTCGCGAGTCTGCTCGTCCGCGACAGGCCGCGCGCCTCGCGACGATCCGCGGCGCGGTAGAGCGCGTAAACGGTGTGTGCGCCGATCCAGCGCAGCGGCTCGGGCTCCCACGAGCGGGCCGTGCGCCCGACCCAAGACAGGCCGCTGAGAGCGGTCGTTTCGCCAAGCACGAGATCGCGTAGCGTGCGACCCGCGAGGTTGGCGGTGGCGACGCCGTTTCCCACATAGCCGCCGGCGAGGCCGAGGCCGGTGTCGTGGTCAAGCGCCGCCACCGGCGACCAGTCACGCGGCACGGCGAGCACGCCACACCATGCGTGCTCGATCGGCGTCGCGGTGGCCGCGGGGAACATGTCACGGAGGGTCCGTGTGAGTTGCGCGATCGTACGTCGCTGTGTATGTCCGTCGTGGTCGATGCGCGAGCCGTAGCGGTAGGGAACACCGCGGCCGCCCAACGCGATGCGGCCGTCGGAGGTGCGTTGTGCGTAGATGTAGGCGTGGGCATAGTCGCCGATCAGCTCGACGCCCTCCCAGCCGATCTGCTCCCACGCAGCCTCCGTCAGGGGCTCGGTCACGACCATCGCGGAGTTGAGCGGAAGCCACTTGCGACGATGGCCGCGTATTCCGGCGGTGAACCCCTCCAGGCAGCTCAGCACGTACGACGCGCGTACGCTCCCGCGGTCGCTGCGGGCAACTCCGGGCGCGATCTCCCGCACGGCCGTGTCCTCATAGATCGGGACGCCGAGACGCTCCACTGCGTCAGCCAAGCCCCGCACCAGCTGCGCCGGCTGCACGCGCGCGCCGTACGGGTTCCAGGTTCCCCCGATTGCCTTGTCGATGCGCACTCGCTCGGCGAGCCCCTGACTATCCAGCTCGAGGAGGTCCTTGGTGGCGAGGTCCCAGGAACGCTCGTAGGCCACGTGCTCGCGCTGACGCCGGGCTTGAGCCTCGTTGCGAGCGACCCGCAACACTCCGTGCTTGACGATGTCGGCGTCGATTCGCTCACGCGCGCAAACCTCGATCACCTCGTCGACGGTCGTCTGCATCGCGCGCTGGAGCTCGATCACCGCTTCGCGACCGTGAGAGCGGACCATGGCCTCGCGCGACCAGTTGAACCCTGCGTACAGCCAGCCTCCGTTACGCCCCGACGCGCCGAAGCCGGCAAACTCGCGCTCGAGCACCACAACATCCAGCTCGGGCAGAGCGCGCTTGAGGTAATAGGCAGTCCAGAGCCCCGTGAAGCCGCCGCCCACGATACAGACGTCCGCGCCGCGATCGCCTGACATCGGCGGCCTGCGACCGGGAATGGAAGTGCTCGAATACCAGAATGAGATATCGCCGTTGCGGCGTGCGAGGTCTTTTGACGATCGCATGCGCATGTTGCATATCAGCTGAAAACGGAGAGGGAGGGATTCGAACCCTCGAACGAGGTCAACCCCCGTTACGCGATTTCCAGTCGCGCCCGTTCAACCGCTCCGGCACCTCTCCATGGCTCGGTGTGCTCCGGCGGCCCCTGAAGGCTACGACACGCGAGCCCTCGCCGTTGGTAGGCTCCTCCAAGCCACCCTCACGAACCAACTTGAGCCCACCCACGACCCGGAGGCCCATCGATGCTTCTCGCCACAAGCGAAGCCGTCAGCAAGGACATCGGCCTGCTTGCCACGTTCCTCGGGATCGGCTTGATCGTGAACGTGATCGTGGTGTTCATCGCCGTCCAGGTGCGCGGCGAGCGCCAGCAGAACCAGCAGCGCCGCTAGATCACGTACACGGGAGTGCCCACCGGCGTGCGCGCATAGAGTGCGATCACGTCGGGGATCCGCATCCTCACGCACCCGTGCGAGGCGTCGTGGCCGATCGTGCCGTACTCGCTCGGGTCGATCCCGTGGATGCCAGCCCCGCCGTTGAATGCCATGAAGCGCGCCTTCAGTGGGTCTTGGGGGCCGGGCGGGATCGTCTTGCCCGCGAGTGCTCCCGCCCAAGCCGAGTTTGGCACGTACCATGGCGGGTCGGTTTGCTTCCACTGTATGTGGTAGAGCCCGGCGGTCGTTTCAAGGCCCTGCATGCCAACCGCGATCGGATAGGAGCTTGCCAGCTTGAGGTGGTCGTAGAAGAGCAGTTCGAAATTCGCGCGGTTGATCACGATGTAGGCCGGATACTTCGCACCCAGCTCACTCGTGGTGATCGCCGGCTCACGGGTGAGGGTCGGAACGGTGAGAGTCCGCTTGGCAGACGGTCCTGTCAAGGCGCGAGCGACGCGGGCGCGAAGCCGCTTTTGCTCGACCGCCACGCCAACTCGGCCGGGCACCTCTGTAAGGCCATTCGCACCAGGTTCGACTGTGGCATCTCGCGGCAACGTATCCACCGCCGCGCGCACCTGGTCAACGAAGCTGCGCACCGCTCCGTGGGAGTAGCTCACCTGCAGCGGCACGTTCTTGTTCATGCTCCCACCGAAGATCCCACGCCACGTGCGCGAGAAGATCGAGCCGGTCCTGCTCGCGTTCACCGCTTCGGCCACCGTTCCCGCGACGTCGACGGCGACCCCGGCGTGGCGTGGCGTTATCCGCCAGCTCCTCCCTTGCAAGCTGACGATGACCGGCCGTTCCATCGAGACTGCGACGCTCCGCTCCAAGCGTGTCCTGGCCGCCGAAGCGCTCAGGCCGCCGACGTCGATGCCGTCGATCCTCACGCCTTTGACGATCTGATCGCGGCGGCCGTGGTCGTAGGCGTACATCCCGAAAGCGAGTACCACCACCAGGCCGAACAGGCCCGCGACGGGGGTCAGCGGGGTGCGTAGGGCGACTCTGCTCATCTCGCCGTGCACGACCCTTGCTCAGCCAAGGCGGGGTCGCAGCGCCTCAATTGTAACCGAAGGCGACCTGCCTCCCGATCGTAGTACAAGCGACATGAATCGTTTCATTCACCGCGAGGGGCGGTAGACCCCCCCGCTCGCGGAACAGGCGCTATCGGATGCCGGCTACGACGACCTAACGGTCATGGTGAGGATCGCATCCTGGACGCGTCCGTTGCGATCGCGACCACCGGCGAGCACGATGTGCCCCCCGAGCGTCACGGCGGCGAGATCCGACAGCGGCTGCGGCAAGGCCCCGACCGTCTTGACCCTCCCATCGGGGAGGATCGCGAGGATCCGCCGAGTCTGACTCGTCGAGGAGGAATCGCGTCCACCGAAGACGAACACGGTCCCGTTTACGCTCGCCGCGGCGGCGTGCGTAAGGGGACTCGGTAGCAAGCCGAGCGCCGTGAGCCTCCCTGTCTGCGGGTCGAAGCGATAGACGCCCCGGCTCGCCGCTTCGCCGCTCGTGCCGCCCGCGATCACGATCTGCCCGCCCGTGCTCGCCACGGCCGCGTAGCGCAGCGGCTTGGGCAGCGTCCCGGCGACGCGCGCCGCTTCGCCCGGGCGCCACGCAAGGATCGTGCGCAGCGGGCTCTGGCCGGTATAGCCGCCCACGACATATGCCGTGCCGTTCACCGTCGTCGTCGCCACGTCAGAGGCGGGCGTCGGCAGCCTCCCTGCCGGCTGAGCGCCACCGGAGGCCTCGACGCGCGTGATCTCAGGGAACGACGCCACCGCTCCGCCTCCAAACAGGTAGGCCGCGCCACCCACGGAGCTCGCCGAGGCGTCGTGCAATGCGGTCGGCAGCGTCCCAATTCGGCTCGCCCCGGTTGCGCTCGCGCTTAGGATGTCCGCCACCGAGGCTTCGGCCTGGTTCAGCCCCCCCATCAACAGGAAGCCCTCCGGTCCGACCGTCACGGCAGCAGCGTCCTGGACCGGCGCAGGGAGCGTCCCCGTTCGCACGCCCGACACCCGCACGCTTGCCGTTCCGCCTATCTTCGAGCCGCCACTGGCGGCTCGCGTGTGAACCCTGCTCGCGGCGGAGCGATTCCCGCCCTCACCGCCGGCGAGCAGCGCGATCACAAGGACGACAACGGCGGCCAACCCGAGTCCCGCCACGGCGCGCCGGCGCCTGAGCTGACGCCTGCGGGCAGCCCGCCGTCGTGCCCTCTCCTCAGCTCGCCGCGAGCTCATCTCAGGGATGTACGACCGCCGCGTAATCCGGTGTCCCCCCCGGCCCCGCCGGTACGTAGTCCATGCCATCTGGAATGTTGAGGTAGCCGGGGCCCGTACCCGGTCGGTCGGTATGCCCGTACTGCCACACGATGCGGTGCTTGCGCGGGTCGATCACGATCACCCGGTGGCGGTAGTCGTCGTTGACGGCGATGTTCCCGTTGGGCAAGGGCATCGCCAGCGAGGGATGATCCATGCGCCCGTAACCCTGCGACGGCCCGTAGCTCCACAGCACCCTGCCGTGATGGTTGATGATCAACACGTGGCCCGGATTCGCATAGTCGGAGAGCAGGATGCGCCCACCAGGAAGCGGCTGCGGATCGGATGGATAGCTGACCGGAGCCTTGAGCGCGAACATGAGCCTGCCTTCCGGTGAGATCGCATCGACCCAACTGCCCTGGACCTCGCTCACCATCACCCCCCCATTGGGCATCGGCGTGTCCCCGTTGACGGGTCCCAGGTAGCGGGGCGGATCATGCCGACAGATGCCCGAAGTGCCGTACTGGCGGACGATCGCATGCGCCCTGATGAACAGGATCCTGCAGTTGTAGGCGTCCGCCACCGTGAACGAACCGTCAGTCAGCATGTAGGCGTCGTCCGGCGTGTTCAGGTGCGTTCGGTCAGAGCCCGATTCCCGAGGATGGCCGAACAGAACCTGCAGGCTATGATCGGCGACACCCACCTGCACGATCGCGTGGTTGTCCTCCTCGTTGGCGATCAAAGTCGCTCCGCCCGGCTCCACGAACGTATCGTCGTTGAAGAACAGCCGCCGCCCGGCGGCGAGGTCGGCTGGGGTCGGGAAGCGGAAGACGATCGTGCCCTGCTGGTTGACGACGAGTATGCGGTTGTTGCCGCGATCTGCGATCAAGATGTACCCCGCCGGGCCCGGAAGCTTGGACGCGGCTTCGTAGGCCGCCGCCGTTCCTGGCTGGCTTCCCACGACATTCTGCGGCGCCCACAGCGCGGCCAGCCCACCTGCCGCGGCGGGGGCGAGCGGGCCCCCCGGTATCACCTGCGATGGCCCGGCGCTGCGAGTGCCCGATGCGGACTTGTGCTCTTCGTGGTTAGAGCTCGAGGAGCTGCCGCCCGAGCTCGCGGCGACCACGATCGCGATGAGCACGACCGCCGCGACGAGCATCGTCCACTGACGCCTGCGCCGCAGCCTTGTGCGCTCAGCCTCACGGCGGCGTCTGCGCACACGCGCGTCAGGGCCGGGACTGGGAATGTCATTTCGATCGTCGGTCACCCTCGGTCCAAGCGCTGCGGACGGCTCCACACTCGCCGCGGGGGCTAAACGAATCCATAAGACCTGGTTAGATTTCGCTTAACGGCAGCCGGTGGGAGGAGACATATGCACGACCGAAGCTCGGCAGCGGGTCCGCTCGCGTAATCTCTGCGCTCGTGCGCGCCGTACAGATCAGCGATCTCTCGGGTCCGAGCGCCATCCGCGTGGTCGACACCCCGGCTCCCGAGCCCGACCACGTGCTCACCCCCGGCGAGGGGGTTCTCATCGACGTGGCCGCCGCCGGGGTTTCGTTCCCCGATGTGCTCCAGACGCGCGGGCTCTATCAGCTCAAACCGGACCTCCCGTTCGTTCCGGGCTCGGAGGTCGCCGGCATCGTGACTCATGTGCCTGCGGGCAGCGGCTTTGAGATCGGCGAGCGCGTCGCCGGGTTCAGCGTCCTGGGCGGCATGGCCGAGCAGGCGGTGGCGCCCGCCTACCTGACGTTCGCGCTGCCAGACGAGCTCGACTTCGCACAGGGCGCCTCGCTGATACTCAACTACCACACGGTCTACTTCGCGCTGAAGCTGCGCGGGCGCCTGTGCGCGGGAGAGAGCGTGCTCGTGCACGGCGCAGCGGGTGGAGTCGGCACGGCGGCGCTGCAGGTGGCAAAAGCACTCGGAGCCTCCACGATCGCGGTTGTCTCCAGCGACGAGAAGGAGCGCGTTGCTCGCGAAGCGGGCGCTGAGGAGGTAGTGCGCTCCGACGGCCCCTGGCGCGAGCAGGTGGTCGAGTTGACCGGCGGCGTGGACATCGTGCTCGATCCGGTCGGCGGAGAGCGCTTCCTCGACAGCTTGCGCTCGTTGCGCGAGGGCGGGCGCCTACTGGTGGTCGGGTTCACCGGCGGGTCGATCCCCGAGGTGAAGGTCAACCGTCTGCTGCTTCGCAACGTGGAGGTTGTGGGCGCCGGTTGGGGCGCCTATGTGATGGGCAATCCCGAGCGCAACCGCCAGATCGGCGAGGCAGTGAACGCGATGGTGGCTGACGGCTTGGTCCGACCGATCGTTGGGGCGCGCTTCCCACTGGAGCGTGCCGTGGACGCCTTCCTGGAGATCGACGAGCGTAGGGCCCTGGGGAAGATCGTGCTCGAGCTGAGCTGAGTCTGTTCGGCTTGGTGTCGGAGTGATCCCGCGGCATCGAAGCCGCACGTGTAGTTGAAGCCGCGGCGCAGATGCGCTGTTCGGCTGTTGCGGGTGCGCGAATCAGCGAGGCGGATGCGCCGTCGCGGAATCCGCTCGCCGTCTGGATCGACCCGCTAGTGGTGCACAAGTTCCTCGCGCAGAGTTCCGTTCATTCACAAGAGATACCGCGGCGTACCATGCCCCCACCGGGACCACCGGGCGGAGCGGCACGATGGTGGGGTGAATAGCCGGTCCGAATGGGGGATGCGCGGCGAGATGAGGTCAGGGGTAAGTGGTCAAGCGGAATCGACGGCGTCTCTGTTCAGCAGCTCGCGCCGACTCGCGATCGCCGAGCATTTCCGCGTTCCTCACGACGTCGCAGGTGGACCTGCTCGCCCGGGCGTCGAGCGGCTGCGCACGTGTAGCGGCGCGGAGCTGTTGTGGGCGAGCGCCGGCGACAGCGCCGGACCACCGGTCTTGGCCTTGGTGGAGACCGGTGACTCGAGCATCCCGATCTTCGCGCACGTCGTCAGCGATCGGATGGCGGAAGGCCTGCTCGCGGACTGCGGTGGGACCTGGTCCCGCGCGGTCGCCCTCATCGGCGCGGATGGCGAGCACGTAGCCTCGATCTGGAGAGCGCGCGATGGCAGCGTGTTCCTTCCATTTGATCCGGATGAGGTCTGCCACAGCTACTGGAGCGAGCGCTACCTGGAGATCGCGCCGAACAAGGCTCGTCGACAGATCCGTCGGGGCGCCGTACAAGGCTACTACCGGGTGCGCGGGCTGCTGCCGCGCCCCACTCAGATCTGGTTGCGCCGTCATTACTCGCGCATCCAGGCGCGTACGCCGTTCCCGAGCTGGCCGGTCGAGACGGCTCTGCACGACTTCTTCGACATCTTCACGTCAATCCTCGGGGACGTTGGAGGCGAGCCGGTTCCCCGGATTGCAGCCTGGCCGCACGATCACAGCTGGGCGCTGGTGCTGACCCACGACGTCGAGACGCCTGAGGGGCTCGCGGCGCTCGACCCGATCCTCGACCTCGAGCTCGGGCTCGGGCTGCGTTCGTCGTGGAACTTCGCCCCCCGCCGTTACGAGGTGGACGCCGAGCGCATCCGCGACCTGATCGCTGGCGGCTTCGAGGTCGGCGTCCACGGACTGCAGCACGACGGACGCGACCTCGAGTCGCTCGCGAGCGTGCAGGAGCGCCTGCCGGCCATGCGCGAGGCGGCAGAGCGCTGGAACGCCGTCGGCTTCCGTTCTCCGTCGACTCAGCGGCAGTGGGAGTTGATGCCGCTGCTCGGCTTCGACTACGACTCCTCCTACCCTGACACCGACCCATTCGAGCCGCAGGGCGGTGGCTGCTGCACGTGGCTGCCGTTCTTCAATCGGGACATGGTCGAGCTGCCGCTGACGATGCCGCAGGACCACACCGTGTTCGTGATCTTGCGTCACAGCGACGAGACGGCGTGGGTCCACAAGGCCGAGCTCCTTCGCGACCGTGGCGGAATGGCGCTGATCGACACCCATCCCGACTACCTGATCGAGGATCGGATCATGGACGCCTATCGGCGCTTTCTCGAACGGTACGCCACCGACCCGACCGCATGGAAGACCCTCCCACGGGACGTAAGCGCCTGGTGGCGGCGGCGGGCGGCTTCGCGGATCGAGCGAGCGGGGACAGACTGGATCGTGACTGGACCCGCCGCCGAGGAGGCACGGGTCGAGCTCGTGGAGAGCACCGCGTGGAGATGACCAGGGGGTACCCAGTCGCCACGGCGTCGAGGGGAGTCGCCGCCCCCGACCTCGAGGTCGCTGTGATCGGCGCCGGACCGCACGGCCTGTCCGCCGCCACCCATTTGCGCCGTGCTGGGATACGGGCGCACGTGTTCGGTGCTCCAATGGCGTTCTGGAGGACCATGCCCGAGGGGATGAGGCTCCGCTCGAACATGACCGCAACGAACATGATCGAGCCGGTCGGACCGCTGTCCCTTGCCGGCTACGCCGAGGCGACCGGGGTGCAACTGGAGCAGCCGGTGCCATTGAGTGACTTCATCGCTTACGGCTCTTGGGTCCAGCGCATGGAGGCGCCAGACGTCGACGAACGCACGGTCACCGCGCTGCAGCGCGCTCCGGGCGGGTTCAGCCTGGAGCTCGACGACGGCGAGCGTGTGTCTGCACGCCGAGTCGTGCTCGCATGTGGGATTGCGTCGTTCGAGCGCATACCGGCAGGGTTCGATCACCTGCCCCCCGACCGCCTCTCCCACACCGCCCATCATCACGATCTCCATGTCTTCTGCGGTCGGCGGGTTGCGGTGGTTGGCGCCGGCCAGAGCGCTTTCGAGTGCGCGGCGCTGATGCGGGAGTGCGGCGCCACGCAGGTCGAGGTCCTCGCCCGGGCTCCGGCTGTCGTCTGGCTACGCGGCCACGGTGTGAAGAAGATCCTCGGGCGGCTCGGACCGATCGTCTATGCGCCCACCGATGTCGGCCCGCTGTGGTACAGCAGGCTAGTCGCGAAGCCGGACTTCTTCCGCCGCCTCCCGCGCGGCACACAGGTACGGATCGCGAATCGCTCTATCCGTCCCGCCTGCTCGCACTTCGTCAGGGTACGACTCGGCGAGGTTCGCATCAGCGCCGGCGTCCGGATCATAGGGGCCGAAGTCGACCGCGACGCGCTCCGGGTCTCGCTGTCAGATGGGAGCGAGCGCGAGGTCGATCACTTGATGTTCGGCACGGGCTACAGGGTCGACGTCACGCGCTACGCATTCCTGGGCGAGGGCATCCTCGGCGACATGCGTCGGGTCGATGGATACCCCGTCCTTAGCCGCGGCCTCGAGAGCTCGGTGCCCGGTCTGCACATAGTGGGTGCACCGGCCGCCTGGAGCTTTGGACCGATCATGCGGTTCGTATCGGGCAGCTGGTATGCAGGTCGCGCGGTCGCGCGCGAGATCGCGAGCCGCCCGTCTGGGCGACGAGTCGGCGGCGTCTGGCCGTGGCGCGGCGCGTGAGCCGAGCGGGCGACAGGATCGCACGGGCGCTTCGCAATCGCGGAGCCGCTCCCGGCGCGGTCGTGATCGGCGGCGATTACCAGGGACTCGGGATCGTCCGCAGCCTCGGCCGCCGTGGCATCGACGTGCTCGTGATCGACGACGAGCGCTCCATCAGTCGCCACTCCCGCTTCGCGACCGCGGCGGTGCATGTTCCCGAGCTTCGCGACGAGGAGACGGTAGTCGCGACGCTGCTCGGACTTGGAGAGCGCTACGGGCTCGAGGGTTGGGTCGTCTTTCCCACCCGCGAGGAGACGGTCGCGGCGCTCTCGCGCCATCGCGAGCGGCTGCTGTCGCAGTTCCGAATCCCCACCCCACCCTGGGACGTGGTCAGATGGGCATGGGACAAGCGCAACACCTACGACATCGCAACCGAGCTCGGGATCGCGACTCCCCGGACGTGGTCAGTGGGGAGCACGGAGGAGCTGGACGCGATCGACGGGGAACCGCCGTTCGCCGTCAAGCCGGCGATCAAGGAGCGCTTTCTCTACGCCACCGGCCACAAGGCGTGGCGCGCGAACACGCGCGCGGAGCTCGATGCCCGCTTCCGAGCGGCGGCGGACCTGGTCGGCGCGGGAGAGGTGGTCGTTCAGGAGCTGATCCCTGGATCGGGCGAGGCACAGCTCGCCTACTGTGCGTTCTTCCGGGACGGACGCTCATCGGCGAGCATGGTCGCTCGCCGGCTGCGACAGCACCCGCCCTTGTTCGGACGCGCGAGCACGTTCGTCGAGACGGTCCAGCATCCCGAGCTCGAGGAGCTCTCTGAGCGGTTCCTGCGCCGGATCGGCTACTACGGGCTCGTCGAGCTCGAGTACAAGCACGATGCGCGCGACGGACGGACGAAGCTCCTCGACGTCAACGCCCGCACCTGGGGGTACCACAGCCTCGGGCAGTGCGCCGGCGTCGACTTCCCCTACCTGCTGTACGCCGATCAGCTCTCGCTGCCGGCGCTCGATGGGATCCGCGCTACGCCTGGAGTGTCCTGGATCCGGCTGGCCACCGACGTGCCGATGGCCGCCATTGAGTTGGCGCGCGGGGCGCTTGACTGGCGGGCGTACGTGCGGTCGCTGCTGGTGGCCAATGTCGAGTCGGTGTTCAGTCGTGATGACCCGCTGCCCGGCCTGGCGGAGCTGGCGCTGTTGCCCTATCTGGCGGTGAAGCGAGGGTTCTGAGAGGGCTTTGTCGCAGCACAGGACACCGGTCGTCCTACAACCCGAGCCACTCCTGATCTGCCTCCTGATCTACCAAACGGGGTCAGATCAGTATCCACTCTAGTTCTGGACCCATCCCCCCGCTAAATTGATCCACTAGCCTTGCGAGGTCGCCCTGGAGGGGTGGCAGAGCGGTTGATCGCGGCGGCCTTGAAAGCCGTTTTCGGGGTTTTCCTCGGACGAGGGTTCGAATCCCTCCCCCTCCGTTTTCGTCGGGTATGTGAGCGCAGTTCGAACTTTGCCAAGGCGAGAGGCTGGGAGAGTTGGTCGCTCATCCGAGGCATCGCGTCGAGCGGCGTGAGTCGCTGCTCGCCGCGAGCCTCTTGTATGCGGCAGCGATCTCGGCGGTGGCCTGGGGTGCTGGTCAGTCGCCCGCTGTCCGTTATACTGAGTGATTCCGATAAAGGGATCTTCACTCTGCATTAGACCGGTGTCGCCTATGGTTTGGCGTATCGGCACGAGAACACGACCCTGGCGCACGTCGTTAGGCCGGTGGACTTGCCTAGCGGTCCGGTGGCGGCGCTCATACCCGGATGAACGATCCACCTGGGGCTGATGGCCCGGCCCGCGTCTCGATGTCGCTCGAGCAGCTCGAGGCGCGCCGTGAGCAGCGGCGCAAGGCTGAGGCCCGGCGCAGGCGGCGGCGCCGGCTCCTGTTGATTGGGACTCCTCTGCTCGGCCTGCTCGCCTGGACTCTCAGCTCTTATGCGATCTGGATGCTGAAACCAACGAGCATGTCGTTCGGGGCCCGAAGCGTGGAGTGGGTGAGAGCTGAGGTGCCCTTCGGGAACACGATCGTCGACGACGTCGAGCACATCTACTACACCGCAAACGCACCGAATAAGGGCGGACCGGCGCCGAAGCGCGTGCCGGCGGTCGGGTTGAGCCTGCCGCGCGGCAGGCAGGCTGTGGCCTGGCCGCCGCCGATCAAGCCGGTGTTCGCGCATCGGCTGCCTGGGGAAGGGATCTGGAAACCGACAGGGCCGCCCGTCGACGGCGGCCCACCGGTGCTGGTGACGAGCTTCCGCCCCGAAGCTGAATATCCGGAGCTGCTCGCCTATGTGGCCTGGTTCGACTACACACGTACCGCGATCGGCTATTACCCGGGGCGCTACGAGCCGCCCGACGCGGCCGTACGCGGCCCGATGATGATTCCCTACGGTCAGCGCTGGCGGCTGCTCGCGACCTTCAACGGCGGTTTCACCTACGAAGACGGGGAAAACGGCTCGACCGTCAACGGCCAGGTCAACGAGCCGCTGAAGGACGGCAAGGCCACGCTCGTCGGCTATCGCGACGGTCGCGTCGAAATCGTCAAGTGGAGCGGTGGCCAGAATGCGGGACCAGACGTCGCTTGGGCGCGCCAGAGCCTCGCGCCGATCGTATGGAACGGGCGCCTGAACCCCGCGTTGAACGAAAACCCCAACAGTCCAGAATGGGGGTTCACGCTCGGTGGTGTCACGCGCGTGTGGCGCACCGGCGTTGGCATCGATCGCCGCGGCAATCTGGTCTTCGTCGCTGCCGAAGGCCAGACGGTGATCTCGATCGCGAAGCTCCTCCAGCACGTCGGTGCGGTGCGTGCGATGGAGTTCGACATCAACGCCGACTGGCACACGCTGATCGTCTACACCCACGACCAAGGGCTCGTCCCGAAGATGGTTGAGCCCCAGCCCCACCAGTCGGCCGATCGCTACCTCGTCCCCGACGACCGTGACTTCTTCGCCGTCTATCGTCGTCTGCCGGGTCCGATCACGGTTCCCTTGAGGTAGCTCAGGCTCAACCGCCGCGCTCGTCGTGCAGCTCGCTAATGCGCTTCCACACAAGGTCCGAGTTCGAACATCGTCCCGCGATCCCCGCTCCGTCTCGCGACGCACAATCGCTCGGACTACACTAGGTGGCTCTGCGCCCTTAGCTCAGCTGGATAGAGCGTCGGTCTACGGAACCGAAGGTCGGGAGTTCGAATCTCTCAGGGCGCGCCAATCTGTTCGAGGTCAAACGCCGGTCCCAAAGAAACGGGGTCGGCGTTTGGCCATCTTAGGGCTGGGTTTGGCCGGCTGGTGGCGTTCTTGTCGGCGCGGCGGCGGATGATCCGTGGCGCGATGATCCGGGCGTATGGCTTCTCGATTGTTGCTGCTTGGATTTCGCCATCCTCACCGACGCGGTGGAGTGGATAGGGTTTA
>DASUDH010000054.1:0-4546 GCA_036275675.1 Solirubrobacteraceae bacterium
CGCCGAACAACCTGCCCACGCAGCTCACGAGCTTCGTCGGCCGCGAACGAGACGTCGCGGGCGCGCACAGGCTGCTGGCCGGTACGCGCCTGCTCACGCTGACCGGCCCAGGCGGGATCGGCAAGACACGCCTCAGCCTCCAGCTCGCGGCCGACGTCGTGCAGGAGTTCCCCGGCGGCGTCTACTTCGTGCCGCTCTCGGCCGTGAACGATCCTGAGCTCGTGCCTTCCGTGCTCGTCCAGGTCCTTCAGCTGCCGGTGCCCGGCAGCCGCACGCCGCTCGAGGTCGCGCAGGAGTACCTGCGCGACAAGCCGGTGCTGTTGGTCTTCGACAACTACGAGCAGCTGCTGCCGGAAGGCGCGGCCGTCGTGTCCGACCTCCTGCACGCAAGCCCCTCGCTCAAGATCGTGGTCAGCAGCCGCGCCGTGCTGCGCGTGTATGGCGAGCAGGAGCTGCCGGTCGAGCCGCTGGGGCTGCCCGACATGCGCGCGCTGCCGCCGCTCGAGGCGCTCTCGCAGTACGAGGCGGTGAAACTCTTCATCGAACGGGCGGTCTCGGTCAAGCCGGACTTCCAGGCCACGAACGAGAACGCTCCGGCGATCGCCGGAATCTGCGAGCGCGTCGACGGCCTGCCGCTCGCGATCGAGCTCGCCGCCGCCCGCGTCAAGCTCTTCGGGCCCCAGGCGCTGCTCACGCGCCTCGAGAAGAGCCTGCAGGTCCTCGGGGCGGGTTCACGAGACCTGCCCGGGCGGCAGCAGACGCTCGCCGGCGCGATCGCGTGGAGCTACGACCTCCTCGACGAGCCCCACCGCCGGCTTTTCCAGCGGTTCTCGGTTTTCGCTCGCGGGGCCAACCTCGAGCAGGCGGAGCAGGTGTGCGCGGACGACGGCGGCGGCGACGTCGTGTCCGGGCTCGACGAGCTGGCCGACCAGAGCCTGCTGCGCCGCATGCCCGACTTCGACGAGCCGCGGCTGCTGATGCTCCAGGTCGTGCGCGAGTACGCCGCCGAGCGTTTGCAGGAATCCGGCGAGGCGGCGGCGACGAAGGACCGCCACGCCGCGGCGTACGAGGCGCTGGCCACCGAGGCGGCCCGTCATCTCTTCGGCGCCGACCGCAAGCGGTGGCTCGACCGCCTCGAGCTCGACCTCGACAACTTCCGCGCGGCGTTCGACTGGGCGCTGTCGCGCGGCGATGCGGCGCGGGCACAGCGTCTCGGCGCCGCCTTCTGGCGCTTCTTCCAGATGCGCGGTCACCTTCGCGAGGGCCGCGCTCGCATGGAGGCGATTCTCGCGATCCCATCGCCGGCGGACGACGACCGGGCCCTCGCCCTCGAGGCCGCCGCCGGCATCGCCTACTGGCAGGCCGATATGGCGGCGTCCGAACGCTGGTACGACGAGAACCTCGCCATCGTCCGCAGCTCCGGTGACAGGCGCAGGCTCGCCGACGCCCTGTACAACTCGAGCTTCCCAAAGCTGGTCGGCAGGACCGACGTCGACTCCGCGCAAACACTCGCCGCGGAGGCGCTCGCTTTCTTCCGCGAGCTGGGCGACGAGGCCGGAGTGGCGCGGAGCCAGTGGGCGATCGGCAACGCGCTCTACTTCAAGTCGGACGACGCCGAGGCCGCGGTCGCGCTTGACGAAGCCATCGTGCTGAACCGCGCCCTGGACAACAGGTTCGGCCTGGGCTGGGCGCTGCACACGCGCGCCCTCGTAGCCGTCAGGCTTCGCGATCTCGACAAGGCACGCACGTGCGCCTACGAGGGGATGGAGATCTTCTGCGAGGCACAGGACCTGAGCGGCATGACCATCTTCCTCGACGACGCCGCCTCCGTGGCGGAGTTCGCGGGGGACATGCCGGCGGCGCTCAAGCTCGCCGCGGCCGCGTTGTCCAGCCGGACGCGCACCGGGACAGACCTTGCGGGCCTGGCGGGGCTCAACGATCACCGGGACTGGCATCAATCGGTGCGGTCGAGCGAGGACGAGGCCGCATGGGCAGAGGGTCAGAAGATCACCGTCCAGGAGGCCACGGCTTTCGCGCTCGACTGGCTTGCCGCTCCCGCGGCGACGGCGTCGAACTAGAGCTTCTTCCTTCCGGCGAAGCCCTCGCCGACGCGGTGCCAGTGCTCGACCCGCTCCTCACCGAGCTTCCAGCACAGCTCGACGAGCTCGCCGTCCCGATACGACGGGAAGTCGATGAGGCCCTCGAGCGGTCCCTTGAGCTGGATGCCGAGCGCGTTGAGGCTGAGCACCGCCTTGAGCAGCTCCTCCTCCGCGCCCTGCACTGCGTCCCGCGCCTGCTGCTCGCGCGCGTGGTCGTCGCCGTTGGCGCTGGGCCGCTGCGCCGAATACTCGGCCATGCGCAGCTGCTCCTCGAGATCCGGTCGCAGCGCCGAAAGCTCGGCGATCTGGGCGACGATCGAGCGCACGCGCGGGAGCTCCCGGTTGGCCTCGTCGACGGTGTACGTGCGGAGCCTCTGCACGGCTCAACGATACTTCCTGGCGTGGACGCTTCGGCGATGCGGCGCCGGATCGAGGAATCGCGAGACGCGTTCCTCGCGACCGCGGACGCGGATGGACGGCCGCACGCGGTCCCGATCGGCTTTGCGCTCTCGGGCGAGACACTCTACTTCGCGGTCGACGCCAAGCCGAAGCAGACCGTCAACCTCAAACGCCTGCGCAACATCGCGGTGAATCCTCACGTCACCGTGCTCTTCGACCACTACGAGGAGGACTGGTCCAGGCTGTGGTGGGTGCGTGTCGACGGCACCGCACGAGTCGTCCAGGACGCGGCCGAGGCGGAGCGGGCGGTCGACCTTCTGCTCGCCCGGTACCCCCAGTACAGGAACATGCGCCCCGGCGGCCCGGTGGTCGCGATCACGATCCAGAGGATGACCGGGTGGACTCCGGCCGCCAACCCAGCCTGTTAACGGCCGTGCTGATACTTGACGAGATGCGACGTCCCGTCTAGTCTTGCCTCGTGGCGGTGAGCCGGCGCATCCTCGATCACGCGCCCGGAGTCCTGGCGCGGCACCCGAAGGCCACCGTGGCGCAACTGGCGCGCGCGGCGGGCATCTCCCGGGCCAGCTTCTACCGCCATTTCGCCTCCAGAGACGCATTGCTCGAGGCTCTCGAGTTCGCCCCCGAGCCTGGGGCTCGCGAGCGCATCCTGGCTTCGGCCGTCGAGCTCGTCGGCGCGACCGGGCTGCGAGCGCTCTCCATGGACGAGCTCGCCGACCGCGCCGAAATCTCGCGCGCGACGCTCTATCGCCTGTTCCCCGGCAAGGCCGCGCTGCTCCGGGCCCTGATCGAGGCGTATTCGCCGCTCGAGCCGGTCAGCGAGCTGCTCCAGGCGCGCGGCGACGAGCCCGCGCACGTCCTCATGCCTGAGCTGGCCCGGACCGCTTACCGCGCGATCGGCGGCAGGACCGGCCTGATGCGCGCCCTGTTCTTCGAGGTGAGCGGCCTTCCGGCGGAGACGGAGCAGGTCATCGCCGAGGCGATCGGCAAGGTGGTCGGCCTGATGGCGCAGTACGTGACCGGCGAGATGGCCGCCGGCCGCCTGCGCAGCGTCCATCCGCTGCTCGCGCTGCAATCGTTCATCGGGCCTGTGTTCTTCCACATCCTGACCCGCCCCCTGGCGGAAAGGGTCCTGCACCTGGAGATGGACGGCGAAGAGGCCGTCACGCAGCTCGCCGAGGCGTGGCTTCGCGCCATGGCGCCCGGCAACGAAGGAAGGGAAAGATGAGTGAGGTCTACGCGGTCGACATCTCGGATGTGTCCAAGTCCTTCGGCGCGCTGAAGGCGCTGAACGGCGTCACGCTGCGTGTGCGCACGGGCGAGATCTACGGCCTTCTTGGGCCCAACGGTGCGGGCAAGACGACGCTGATCCGGCTGATCTGCGGCCTGCTCGAGGCGCACGCGGGGACGGTGACCGTGCTCGGGCAGCGCATGCCCAACGTCGGCGTCCTGCGCCACATCGGTTACATGACGCAGCAGGCGGCGCTGTACCCGTCGATCTCGGTCGAGGAGAACGTCCGCTTCTTCGCCGCCATCAACGGCGTGGAGGAGGGCGTCAAGGAGGCGATGGAGCTGGTGCAGCTATACGACCGCCGCGGCTCGGTCGTGTCCACGCTCAGCGGAGGCATGCGCCAGCGGTGCTCGCTCGCATGCGCGCTCGTGCACCGGCCAGAGCTGCTGCTGCTCGACGAGCCGACGGTCGGCGTCGACCCGCAGCTCCGCGTCCAGTTCTGGGACTACTTCAGACGACTGGCCGCGGAGGGCACGACGCTCATCGTCTCGAGCCACGTGATGGACGAGGCCGACCGGTGCCAGCGTCTCGGCCTGATCCAGTACGGCCGCCTGCTTGCCGAGGGGACGCCCGCCGAGATCCGCTCGGCCGGAGGATCGCAGAACCTCGAAGAAGCGTTCCTCTCGCTCGCCGGGAGGAGGGACTCATGAGCGGCCACCGCGTCGCCGCCATCACCCGCCGGTTGCTCCAGGGCTTTCGCCGCGACCACCGCACGGTGGCGCTGCTGTTCGTCGCCCCG
>DASUDH010000055.1:0-2455 GCA_036275675.1 Solirubrobacteraceae bacterium
AAAGCTCCTGGGCGCCCAGCAACAGATTGATGCCCGCCGATCGGGCCCTGCCGAACAGATGCACGACCTGCTCGGCGGCGATCGCCGCGAACTCGTCGATCACCACCACGGTGGCGATCGGAGAGCGCTGCAGCGCAGCCATCGTCGTCTGCAGGTCCTGGACGATCGCCACACCGAGCATGTGCGCCAGCAGCGGCCAGGCGTCCGCTTCCAGGTCGAAATAGACGACCGCCCGCTCCCTCACGGCGCTCAGCAGGTCGAACGTCCGCGCGCCGGACGTCGCGGGATCGAGCCACGGGGCCACGTCGGACTCGGCCATGATCGCCAGCCGGTCACGCACGCCGCCCAGGTCGGCGCGTTGGCGTGGCGTGAGCGAGTCCAGGTACTCATAGGTCGCCTGCGCCTGCCGCTCGGGCAGGCTCCTGGCGAGCACCTCCAGGTGTGAGGGGTCGAGCCGCTGGACAAGCGCCGGCAGGCTCACCACGATTCCGGCGCCGCGCAGAGCGCGCACCGCATGGCCGAGGTAGCGCTGAGCCTGGCGCTGATAGTGGGGCTCGGTGAAGCGCTCGCCGGCGAGCGCCTTGTCGGCGATCTCGCTGGCGGCGCCGTGGCCGAACGGGTTGTAGACCGACGGCCCGTGCGGGGTCCACTCGACGAACCGGCGGCCGGCGCGCCGGGCCGCGTCGGCGAGCTGCTCGCGCATGCGAGCGTCGCCCTTGGGGTCGACGACGACTGCGCCGAGCCCCGCCTCGACCGCCCGTGTGGCAATCCACGTCTCGGTGACCGTCTTGCCGGAGCCAGTGGCGCCGACGATCAGTGCGTGCCTGCCGCCATCGCCCGCGCCGAACGGAATCGACACGATCTCGCCGGCGTCCGTGCGTCCGACGATCATGCGCTCGTCGCGCAGCGCGGTCTGCGCGGCCGAGGAGCCGATGCGGTCCGAGAGCTTCCGTGCGAGCGTGTGCAGCGCGGCGAGCGGTCCGCGTCGCACGGTGGCGATCTCGGCAAGGTCGCCACCGGCCATGAGATCCTCACGGTGCCAGTGCCGCCCGCGCACCGTGGCGCACAGGGCGGCGACGCCGAGCGTGGTGGCCCAGCCCGCGAATGCGGGGCGGGCGAGCACGATCAAGGCGAACGCCAACGCGGCCCAGGTCCAGTGCAGGTGACTGTGGCGCATGACGCGCGCCGCGATCAGCCCGGCGAGGACTCCGATGGTTATGTGCAGTGTGGTCGAGCTGAGCCAGCCGACCAGTTCGGCTATGGGCGCGAGCGGATTGGCGGGAGGTTCGGTGGTGTATGCGGACGACGGCATGAGCCGCTCCTTTCTGTCGACCGGCGGGACGCCCGTCGGCGGTGGTTGACGAGCAGCGGCGAGCCCGAGGCCCGCCGCTGTGGTGTGCTGCATGGCGGACCGCGAGGACCCGTCGAGATGGCTAGGGCCTACGGGGTAGATCGCGGGCGTGCCGCATGCGGGCGCCGAGAGCTCGGCTGGGAGACCGATCCCGCCGGGCCCGCACGCATGAACGGGAACTGGGTGCGGGACCTGGGTACGGTTAGACGAGCCGGTAGCCGACGCCCCACACGTTCACGACGAGCCCTCGGGCGCCGGCCGCGTCGAGCTTGCGACGCAGACGGCTGGCGTGACTGTCGACGGTGCGTGCACCGGTGCCCGAGCGCCGGCCCCAGACCGCGCGCAACAGCTCCTGCTTGGAGCAGACGGTGGCCGGGTTGCGGGCGAGATGGACGAGCAGCTCGTACTCCAGGCGACACAGCTCGACGGGCGCCCCGGCGATGCGCACGAGGTGCGCGCCGGTGTCGATCTCGAGCGGGCCGGCACACAAAAGCGGCGTGGCGTGGGAGCTCTCGGAGCGTCGCAGCACCGCCCTCAGGCGGGCGCGCAACTCCAGGTACGGGGCAGGGTGGGCGAGGAAGTCGTCGGCGCCCATCTCGAACGCGCGCAGAAGATCGAGCTGGGCGACGCCCGGACTGAGCACGATTGCGGGCAGGCGCTCGTCCCAGACGGATCCGCCGGCGGGTTCGCCGACGGTGGGACGGCGGACCTCGTCGAGCAGGTCGAGCGCGGCGCGGGGGGCATCGAGAGCTCCGAGCACGATCGCCCGGATCGGCTGGGCGCGGGCGAGCGAGCGTGCATGCTCCGCGGTGCGGGCGAGCGCCGCGCGATAGCGGTCGGCGCGAAGCTGCTCGACGAGCTCGTGGCCGATCGGCGCGCTCGCCTCGACGACGAGGACTGTCGCCTCGCGCGAATCGGCGTCGCCGCCGACCGACGGGGCCGTGTGAACGAGGCGTGCGTTCACTGCAGCTCGACCTCGCGCGGGCTGATGCCTAGACCCTCGCGCGCGATCACGGCGAGCACGTCGCTGTGAACCCATGGCGTGATTTCCCGCTCACCCCCTTCGGGCATGATTCCGATACGTCGCGCGAGCCAGCTCGTCTC
>DASUDH010000056.1:0-11427 GCA_036275675.1 Solirubrobacteraceae bacterium
CTCTGGCAGGAACTGTTCCAGTGGAGACGGCGGGAATTGAACCCGCGTCCGCAGTCGCGCAAGAGGTGGCGTCTACGAGCGTAGCCGGCGCTCTGATCTCATCCCCCGCTAGCCTCGCCGGCCGGGTTGCGGGGGACCAGCCTCCTGGGCTTTCCCTGACTCGGCGGAGGCGGACCTCATCAGGTGAGCCTGCTTTCTGATCCCGAGGCTCCCCGCCGCAGGCGAGCGGGGCTCGAGACCTCGTGCCTGACTATTGATCAGACAGCGAGGGCGTACTCGTGAGAGTCCGCACTTATGGTTTTCCCGGGTGTTTTACGAGGCCGCCCGGGACCTCGGCTCGCGACCATCCACACGAACCGACCGCGTCGAAGCCTGTCGTCCCCGTGGATGCTCTGCCTGTCCAGTGTAGCGCCGGCGCGGGCCGCGACGCGTCTCGCGGAGGGTGGCCGCGACATTTAAAGAATTCGACGCGGTCCCAAGCCGCTTGAGGAACCTGCTGCCGGTTGGCCCGAGGACCTTCCGGTGGCTGGTGGCGCGGCCTCACACCTCAGTGGCCTCGCTCTTTGCGGCTCGGTTCCGCGTCTGGATCCAACGTACGCCTCTTGCGGGCGCTCGTCAAGGGCAGTCGAGTAGTTCTCCTCGCACATTCCGGAAAAAGCCACGAGCGCGCATCAGGCCGGCAGAAGCCAACGAGCTCTGGATGCATCTGTGTAGCCCTGAGTGCACAACCTCTCGGGCGTGACGTGCCGGGTGTTATCCAGAGGCATCCGCGCATTTCGATAGGCACTCTTAGGCGCCGCTTATGGCTGCTGCCACAATGGACATATGGACGGCGAGTTGCCCGTTGTGAGCGAGAACCCGTTCGGCGGCCCGGTCGGCTCGCATCCGGTCCCTGCGCCGCCGGCACCCGTCGCGGGCGCTTCGCCCGCGGGCGAAGCTTCGTTCGGGAGGCCCACCCGCTCGTTGCGCAGGCGCGCAGGAGGCGCGCTGGCGGCCGCAGGCGCGCTGGCGGTCAAGTTCGGCGCCTATCTGAAGGGCGCCGTTCTGCTGCTCCCGAAGCTGAAGCTGCTGACGACGGCAGGCACGGCGCTCGTGTCGGTGGCCGCTTACAGCCTGTTCTGGGGGTGGCGGTTCGCCGCGGGTTTCGTCGTGTTGCTGTTCGTCCACGAGATGGGTCACGTGATCCAGCTGCGACGCGAGGGGATCAGGGCGAGCGCGCCGATGTTCATCCCGTTTCTGGGCGCGGCGATCTTCTCGCGCTCGCTCGGCGACAACGCGCTCGCCGAGGCTCGCGTGGGCTTGGCCGGCCCTGTGCTCGGCTCGCTCGGCGCCGCGGCCGTGGCGCTGGTGGGGGCACTCACCGGCAGCGACCTGCTGCTGGCGCTCGCCTACGTCGGGTTCCTCATCAACCTCTTCAACCTACTGCCCGTGCTGCCACTGGACGGTGGCCGCGCGATGGCGGCGATGGCGCCGTGGATGTGGTTCGTGGGCTTCGCCGCGCTGATCCCGCTCGCGGTGTTCTTGAACGGGAGCTTCATCATCCTGCTGATCCTCGTGTTCGGCGGGCGCGAGCTGTGGCGGCGCTGGCAGTTGCGCAAGACCCGCTCGCTCGAGCAGGCGGCCTACTATCGCGTCGCGCCACGCCACCGGCTGCTGGTGGGCGCCATTTATATCGGGCTGATCTTGGCGCTCGCGTTCGGGATGGAGCAGACCCACATCTTGATGAGCGTGGGGCACAGCTTCCGCTCGCTCTGAGCCTGTACTCTGCTCCGCAGGTAGGGGGCTCTGTCGGCAACACGATGGATTGAGGTAGGCATGGGAAGTCGAGGTATGACGGCGGTCTCACTCGCGGCGGCGGCGCTCACGATTTCGGGCTGCGGTGGCTCTCCGAAGCCGCTCACGCGCGCCGAACTGACGGCGAAGGCGGACGCGATCTGCAGGACCGTGATCGCCAAGCTCAAGACGAAGACGAAAACCATCAATAGCCAGCAGGACATCGCCCGCATCGCCCCGGAACTTTCCGCCCTCGAGCAGACCGCGCTGGCTGAGCTGGGCAAACTCGTTCCACCGGCCGAACTGGAAAGCGACTGGAAACAGTTCGTCGCGGGCGCCCAGACGCTCGCCGACGACACGGCGAAGCTCGGCGAATACGCGAAGATGAAAAACCTCAAGGCGGCGAAGGGCTTGATCGACGCGAGCGTGGCGGTCCAGCACCAGATGACGGCGACGGCCAAGCGCGACGGCCTCAAGGACTGCGAGCAGGTCGCTTGATCTGACCGCTGCCGCCGCCCGTCCGGTCGGTGGGCGCGCGGGGCGACAATCGGGCGCCCACCCGGCGCATGTCCTCTGCACACGAACAGATAGACGCCTAACGCCGGGCTTCCCTGACGCCTCGTTCCATGTCGCGCTTGGACTCCCGCTCGCGCATCGATTGACGCTTGTCGTACAGATCCTTGCCGCGGGCGAGCGCGATCTCGACCTTGGCGTGCGGACCCTTGAAGTAGACGCGGATCGGGACGAGCGTGAGGCCGCGCTCGGAGACGCGCCCCGCCACGCGCTCGATCTCCGAGCGGTGCAGCAGCAGCTTGCGCGGGCGCTCGGGGTCGTGGTTCTCGCGCGAGGCGGGCAGGTAGGGCGGGATGTGGACGGAGTGCAGCCACAGCTCGCCGTCGCGGATCGCAGCGTAGCCGTCCTTGAGCTGGGCCCCGGACGCGCGCAGCGCCTTGACCTCGGTGCCCTGCAGCGCGACGCCGCACTCGATCCGCTCGAGCAGCTCGTAGCGATAGGAGGCATAGCGATTGCTCGCCACGTCCCCGGCGCCGATCTTGCGCTTCTTGCCCTTTGGCTTGGCCATGTAGCGAGCCTAACTGGCGAACGCGCCCGGTGGAGCGCGATAACGCCGGGGAGTCAGCCGGCGGGCGCGAGATCGACACGCCCGCCCGCGGCGTCGACGCGCGCCACGCGCACGTCGATCGGATCGCCCAGGCGCAACGTGGCGCCAGAGCGCTCCCCGATGAGGATCGTGCCCTGCTCGTTCAGCTTCCACCACTCGCGCTCCTCGCTGGCGCTGAGTAGGCGCACGGGCAGCATGCCCTCGTAGATGGGTCTGCCCTGAAGCTCGCCTACGGCTATCTCTTGGGCCGCGTCGGCAGTTTCCTTGGCTTGCTTGACGCGCACACGCGCACGCGCGCGCGGCGCGCCCCCAAACGCGACGAATGCCCCCGCCCCTATCAGCCCGGTGACCTCGCCGCGGAAGGCCTGCTCGTAGCCGCCGTCGAGCAGGACCTGCTCGAGCAGGAAGCAGGCAGCCACGTCGTCAGCCTTGCGCTCGATCCTGGCGGCGTCGCGCTCGCGCTCGGAGGTCCATTCGCCGAGCTCGACGAGCTTGCGCCTGCCGATGGCGCGCTCGCTCGCGCCCATGCAGGAGAGCAGGGCTCGGTGGCAGACGATGTCGGGGTAGCGCCGGATGGGCGAGGTGAAGTGGCAGTAGCACGGCGAGCGCAGCCCGGCGTGGCCGAGGTTCTTCGGCGAGTAGCAGGCCTGCTTGAGCGAGCGCAGCACGAGCGAGGAGAGCGCGATCCGGCCGTGACCGGTGCGGCGAACGTGGGCGTCGACGCGCTGGGATATCTCGCCGACGAGCTCCGCCGCCTGCGTCGAGAACAGCGGGTCGGGCAGCGGCGGCGTGGGGACGCCGAGCGAGGCAAGTTGCGCGACGAGCGTGCGGATGCGTTCGGGGTCGGGGCGTTCGTGGACGCGGTAGAGACACGGGATGGACGCTTGCGTCAGATGGCGGGCGACCGCTTCGTTGGCGGCGATCATCAGGTGCTCGATCAGGCGGTGGGACTCGGTTTGCGGACGCGGTCGGATCTCGCTGACATTGCCGTCCTCGTCGAAGCCGAACTCGGGCTCCTCGGAGTCGATCACGAGCGCGCCGCTGCGCTCGCGCGCCTCCTGGAGGGCCGCGGCGGCGGCGCGGGCGGCGACGAGCGGCGTCCCCCACGGTTCGGGCGCGCGGGACGCTCCCGCGAAGATGCGGTCGACCTGCTCGTAGTCGAGGCGCTCGTCCGAGCGGATGATCGAGCGGTGAAAGCTCGCCGAGGCGACCTCGGGGCCGCGCAGCAGGAGCTCGACCGTGACCGCGAGACGCTCGGCTCCGGGCACGAGCGAGCAGGCGTCGCTCGAGAGCGCGTGCGGGAGCATCGGCTCGACCGCGCCTGGCGCGTAAACGCTCGTGGCGCGCCGGCGCGCCTCCAGGTCGAGCAGCGAGCCCAGGGGGACGTGGGCCGCGACGTCTGCGATGTGGACCCACACGCGCACGGCCCCGTCCGGCAGCCGTTCCGCGGAGATGGCGTCGTCGAAGTCGCGTGCCGTAGCGGGATCGACGGTGAACGTGGGCAAGTCGCGCAGGTCGTAGCGCTGCTCCCTCTCCGCCTCTCGCCATGCGCCTCTGGCGGCCTCGCGCGCCTCGCGTTCGACGTCCGGCTCGAACCTGCGCGCGAGCCCCGCCTCGCGCATCAGCCGCTCGATCGCGTCGCGGGCGGTTTCGGTGCGCTCGCTCGGGGGCCAGACGACGCGCGTGTTCGACGACCTGCCGGCCCGAGCTTTGATCGTGCGGGGAGTGGAGCTCTTGCTCTTGCGGATCGGCTCCCCGCGCGGGCGACCGCCGCGCGACGCGCTCATTTGACCTTCGCCGCGAGCGTGTGCAGCGCGACGTCGAGGCCGTGTTCGCTGTCGATGCCATGAGGGACGGGCACTTCGGGCGTGACGCCCGCGCCCTCTTTGACCCCGGAGCCGCCGAGGTTGCGTCCGTTGGGGGTGTAGTACTCGCCGACGGTGATCTTGATGGCGCCACCGTCAGCCAGGGACTCCAGCTCCTGGAAGACGCCCTTGCCGTACGTGTGGGTGCCGACGACGGTGGCGCGATGATGGTCTTGGAGCGCCGCTGTGACGATCTCCGAGGCGGAAGCGGTGTTGTGGTCGACGAGCACGACGACCGGGACCCGCGTCGGGATCGCGCCGCCCGCCGCGGTGAGCACGACCGTCGGCTGGGTGCGCCCGCGCGTGGTGACGATCGTGCCGGAGGGGACGAAGAGGCTCGCGACGAGCCGCGCCTCGCTGACGAGCCCGCCGCCGTCGTCGCGCAGGTCGAACACGAGGCCGCGGACGCCCTGCCTCAGCAGCGAGTCGATCGCCTCGCGCAACTGCCCGTGGGCACCTGCGCTGAACGTGGCGAGGTAGACCCAGCCGAGCTTGACGCCGTGGACGGCGCGCATGGCCGAGGCGACGACCGGCTCTGAGATCGTGGCGCGGGTGACGGTGACGGTGAGCTGTGGCGCGCCGCGCCGCCTGACGGTGAGCTGCACATCGGTGCCGGGCGGACCCTTTATGAGCCCGGTGGAGGTGCTGGAGGGGAGCCCGCGCAGCGAGCGCCCGTTGACGGCGACGATCGTCTCTCCCGCCCTCAGGCCGGCGCGCTGAGCGGGCGAGGAGTCGAACACGCGCACGACTTCGAGGCCCGTCCGCTTGGGATCGACGGAGACGCCGATCCCGGCAAAGCTCGCTGGCTGGTCGAAGCGCTTGAATTCCTTGGGGGTGAGGTAGGTCGAGTAGGGGTCGTGCAGGCTCGAGACCATCCCCGCGATCGACGAGCTTGCGAGGCTGCCCTTGGAGATGGGCCGGTAGTAGTCGTGCGAGACGCGGTCGATGGCTTCGTTCACGACCTGCGTCTCGTGGTCGGCGACAAGAAGATCGCGGGCGAACCCGGGCAGCTTGTCGGGATGCCCGCCGAGCCAGACGCCGGCGACGAGCAGCACAGGCAGGAGCAGCGCGAGGATCGCGAGCAGGGGTTGTCGCTTGGGGGACACGACCCCAGCCTATGCGGTGGGAGGACCCTTACGTCGCTCAGACCCGCAGGAAGCGGCGCAACGATATGCCCGAGCCGGCGGCGGACACAGCTATGGCGCAACTCATCAGGACGAGGATCAGCAGCCGGAAGTCGATCATCGCGGGCTGGGAGATCAGCTTGACGGTGGAGGCGAGCGGGTCGATCAGGGTCACCTTGGCGAGCGCGAGCAGGCCGATCGCGCAGCCGCCCCCGAGCGCCCCGAGGAACAGGCCCTCGATCACGAACGGCCAGCGGATGAACCAGTCGGTGGCGCCGACGAGCTTCATCACCTCGACCTCGCGCCGGCGCGAGAAGAGCGACAGACGGATCGTGTTGGAGACGAGCAGCATCGAGGAGAAGACGAGCAGCGCGGCGAGCAGGGCCATCGTGATCTTGACTATGCGCGTGGCGGACAGGATCTTGTCCGTCTGGGCCTGGCGGTTCTGGACGGCTGCTATGGCGCTGTCTGTGACGAGACGCGTGCCGACCGGGCTCGACTGGTCGAGCTCGGAACGCAGCGCGTCGGCCTGGTCGGGGTTGGAGGGCGTGACGCGCAGGATGTCGGGCAGCGGGTTGTAGCCGATCACCTGGAAGGCTCGGGGGTTGAGCTTGCGCTCCTGTTCGTAGCCGGTCTGCTTTGAGACGAGCTCGACGTGGCCGACGTAGCGGGCGTGCTGCACCTCCTGGCGCACGCGCGCGACTTCGGCGGGTGTCGCGGTCGTGTTCAGATCGACGTCGACGACAACGCGCCCGCGGATCGAGTTGGCGGCCCCGTTCGTGGCCTGCACGACAGGGATGAACACGCCGAGCACGAGCGTCGTGACCAGTACGCACGAGAGCGCGGCGAACGAAGGCGCGGGGTTGCGCCGCATCGAGCGAATGGCCTCCTTGAGAAAAAATCCGAGTTTCATAATGGCAGCCGCGATGGAGTTGGCTTCATCGCATTTCGCGCTTCAGGCGCTCGGCCAGGTCCCCCGTAGTCTCATCCTGTGCGTACAGCCCGGTGGCCTCGTCGCGGACGATGCGTCCGCGCTTGAGCTCGATCACGCGGCGGCGCATCTTGTCGACCATCCCCGAGTCGTGGGTGGCGACGATCACAGTGGTGCCGGCGCGGTTGATGCGGTAGAGCAGCTGCATGATCCCAATCGACGTGTCGGGGTCGAGGTTGCCGGTGGGCTCGTCGGCGAGCAGGAGCGGCGGGTGCGAGGCGAACGCGCGCGCGACTGCGACGCGCTGCTGCTCTCCTCCGGAGAGCTGGTGGGGGTAGTTGTGCAGCTTCGTGGAGAGGCCGGTGAGACGCAGGATGTCTGGCAGCGCGGTGCGGATCTGCTTGCGCGACGCGCCGGTGACCTGCAGGGCGTAGGCGATGTTGTCGTAGACGGTGCGGGTGGGGAGCAGCTTGAAGTCCTGGAAGACGACGCCGACATTGCGCCGGTAATAGGGGACGCGCCCCCGCTCGATCTCCGCCAGGGAGCGCCCAGCCACGCGGATCGTGCCCTCGGTCGGGTCGATCTCCTTGATGAGCAGGCGCATGATCGTGGACTTGCCCGAGCCGGTGGAGCCGACGAGGAAGACGAACTCCTGGCGGTCGATCGCGAACGTGGCGCGCTCGAGACCGGTGTCGCCGCTGTCGTAGAGCTTGGTGACGCCGCGAAACTCGACGACCGTGTTCGCGTTCGGCGTGTTGGCGGAGGGCGCGGGCGTAGCCACCGGGTGCGGAGCGATCCCACCGCGCAAGCGCTGTGGCAGCGCCCTGCGGCGGACGGTCTCGCGGCGCAGGAGATCGCTGTCGGGTGCGGGCATGGCCGCGCACAGTAGCGCCACACCGCGCTTCGCATCGCATATTTCCCTGCATGCAAAGTACTTTGCATGCAGGATGAGGTGGATTGTGGGTTCCCTGCATGCAACGCGATTTGCACGATACGGATGGCGACCTCGAGCGATCAGCGCAACAACGCTTTCATCTTCTCAGCTGGCGTGCGCGAGAGCGTCGAGAACGTGGAGGTCCGATCGCTATCGTGACGCGCGCATGGCCGACATCGAGACGACGACCGTGACAGCGAACGGCCTGCCGGTGTACAGCGTGGGGCTGCCGGGCACGCGCGCGCTGACCGCGCTCGTGGCGTTCGACGCGGGCGCGCGGACCGAGAAGGCCGAGGAGAACGGGATGGCGCACTTCCTCGAGCACCTGGTGTTCAAGGGCGGCGAGAAGTACCCCACGTACAAGGACGTGAACGAGACGGCCGAGCGGCTGGGGGGCGTGCTGAACGCGTACACGAGCCACGACCTCGTCGCCTTCCACATCACGGTGCGGGCGGAGTCGGCGCCGCAGGCGATCGACCTGCTGAGCGACTTCGTGGCGAGGCCGAGGATCGACGCGCAGGAGCTCGATCGCGAGCGCGGAGTGGTGATCCAGGAGATCAACAGGGCGTACGATCAGCCATCGACCGTGGCGGAGTACCTGATCGACAAAGCCGCGTTCGGCGACCACCCGCTGGGGCGCACCGTGCTCGGCCCGGAGGAGAGCCTGAGGAGCTTCACGCGCGCGGGAATCGTCGCGTTCAGGGAGCGCCGCTGGGCCGGCGCGAACGGCGGGGCGTTCCTCGTCGGCAACCTTGAGCACGTGCCGGGGCAAGCCGAGCTGGAGGAGCTGTTCGGACGCTTTCCGACGCTGGAGGAGCCCGATCCGTATGTGCCTGCCCCGGCGTTCGCACCGCAGAAGCTCGTCGAGCAGCGCGATACGAACCAGTCGCATCTGCGCATGATCTACCGGCCGGGGGTGAGCGCGGGGGACGCGAAGGAGCGCGCTGCCCTGTCGATCTACTCGACGCTGCTGGGCGGCTCGATGGGCTCGAGGCTGTTCGAGGAGATCAGGGAGAAGCGCGGGCTCTGCTACTCCGTGTATGCGATCGCACACGTGTACGCGGACGTGCCGATCCTGCAACTGGGCTCGGGTCTGGACTCGGCCAAGTGCATCGAGGCCTACTCGCGCATGAGGGAGATCGTGGACGAGCTGCGCGCGGACGGCCCCACCGAGGAGGAGGTGCAGCGCGCCCGCGCGTACGCCGCGGGGAGGCTGGTGCTCGCGTTCGAGAACACGAACGCCGTGGCACGCTACGGCGCGAGCCAGAAGATCGTGTACGACGAGGACATCGACCCGGACGTGGCGATAGCGGCGCTCGACGCCGTGACGTTCGACGAGGTCGCGGAGGTGGCGTCGAACGTGGCCGACAACCTCGCGGTCGCCTGCGTCGGCCCCCACGAGACGGGGGACTTTTGATGGGAGACAAGATCCGCAAGCGCCCGTAGGGCGCCCGCGTCGCCGGTCGCCTGGCCCGCCGGTCGAGCCCAAGCCCGGAAGGCACGCCGACCCGCCCGGGGACAGCCTCAGCCGATGGCGACCATACGGTCGATCGGCACCCTCGCCCGGGCGGCGATCTCGGGGGGCACGCGCACCTCGTACTTGAAGTCGCGCAGGGAGTCGCGCAGCTTCTCGAGCGTGATCATCTTCATGTAGACGCAGGAGGCCTCGGGGTTGGCAGGGATGAATTTCACATCGGGCGCGGCCATTTCGAGCGGGTAGAGCATCCCGGTCTCGGTCGCCACGACGGCCTCGCGGGGCTGGTCGGGGTGCCCGGCCGCGTCCTTCTCCGCATCGTCGGCGTAGCGCAGCATCCCGCCCGTGGAGAGCATGTGCACTCCCTCGGAGGAGATGTCGCCCGCCGCGACGTACTCCATCACGCTGGTGGTGCAGCCACACTCGGGGTGGATCAGGAAATCCGCGCCGGGGTGCGCCGCGCGCGTGGTCTCGATGTCCGACGGGCGGATCCCGGCGTGCACGTGGCACTCGCCGTCCCAGACGTGCATGGGACGGCCGAGCTCCTTCTCCACATATGCGCCGAGCCACATGTCCGGCCCGAACAGGATCTCGGTGTCGGGCCCGTGCGTGGCGTAGACGTGGCGCACTACATCGACGGCGTTGGCGGACGTGCAGCAGTAGTCGGTGAGCGCCTTCACCTCGGCGGTTGTGTTGACGTACATGACGACCACGCCCTCGGGATACCTAGCCCGCCAGTCGCTCAGCTGCTCCGCGTCGATCGACGCCGCCAGCGAGCAGCCTGCGTCAAGGTCGGGGATGAGGACGGTCTTCTCGGGACACAGGATCGAGGCGGTCTCGGCCATGAAGTTAACGCCGCAGAAGACGATCACATCGCCCCCCGCCGCGGCGGCCTTGCGCGACAGCCCGAGCGAGTCGCCGACGTAGTCGGCGACCTGTTGGATCTCGGGCACCTGGTAGTTGTGGGCGAGGATCGTCGCGCGGCGCTCTGAGGCGAGCGCGCGGACCTCTTCGTGCAGCTCTGTGACCTCCGCCGAGGTCAGCTCGGGGAGCGGCTCCTGGGTGGGGATCATCGGCAGCGACTGCATCGAGTCCAGTCTATCCCGGCCTTGATCCGCCCTCGCTGGCAGTCGTGTCAGCGTCCGTGGACCACCGAGAGCACCTGCTCGCCGTGCGGGGTGAGCTCCAATGGTTGGGGTAGCCGGGACCCAGGGGCTTGGAGTTGGCGATCAGGTCCAGCTTCACAAGCCGCCCTAGCAGCTTCGAGGCCTGTCCCTCCTCGGCTACCGTCTAGTTGTCAATGGCAAATGTAGAGATGAGACGGGAGTACGGTGCCTATCACCGGGGAATAGCCTAGCCTGGCGCTAGGGGTTTCTCAGTACGCCCGCAGGCGCCGAGGCTGTCAGACGGGACGATTCCCTATCCTGCGCCCGTGAGCGTCGCCATCCCCGAGGATGAGTTGCTCGCGCTCGTGCGGCGGGCGCTCGACGAGGACGTGGGCGCCGGAGACGTCACGACCAGCGCGACCGTCGCGTCCGACGCGCGCGCGCAGGCGCTGATCACGCAGAAGGCGCCCGGTGCGATCTACGGGCTCGACGTGGCCTCGGCCGCGTTCTCGCTGCTCGACCCACACGCGCGCTTCGAGCGCCTCGCGAGTGAGGGCTATTGGCGCGACCAGGGCGGCCCGGTGCTGTCGGTCGAAGGCTCCACACGCGCGCTGCTCACGGGCGAGCGCACAGCGCTCAACTTGCTCGCGCATCTTTCGGGCGTGGCGACGCTCGCGGCACAAGCCGCGCGCGCCGTGGAGGGAACGGGCGCCACCGTGCTCGACACGCGTAAGACCACCCCCGGCCTGCGAGCGCTCGAGAAGGCAGCTGTCGCCGCGGGCGGCGCCTCCAACCACCGCGTGGGGCTGTACGACGCGATCCTCATCAAGGAGAATCACATCGCCGCAGCCGGCGGGATCGCTCAGGCAGTCGCCCGCACACGCGAGGCCGCCCCCGAGCTCGCCGGCGCGCTCGAGGTGGAGGTGCGCAACCCCGAGGAGATCGAGCAGGCACTCGCGGCGGGGGCCCCACGGCTCCTGCTCGACAACATGAGCATCGAGGAGCTGCGAGCCGCCGTCACCCTGGTCGCGGGCCGCGCGAAGCTGGAGGCTAGCGGCAACGTGACGCTCGAGAACATCCGCGAGCGCGCGCTCACGGGC
>DASUDH010000057.1:0-14971 GCA_036275675.1 Solirubrobacteraceae bacterium
CCCGCATGCGTCTAGAACAATCGTCCAATCTCGACGTGTGGACACGTTCCCATTATACGATTTGTCGTAGATATGCATAGAAATCTTGTAGGGACAAACGGACGACAGCGGGTCGTCCGGGGTGGCCACATGAAGCCAGAGCGACACCACCACAAGGATCCGAAAGCTCCGCGGCCCGGACGCTCGCGCCCTGCCAAGCGCGAGTCGCTCGAAGCGGTCGACGAGCCGATGAAGTGCGTCTGGAGCGGCTTCCCCAACTACAACCGCGACTGCCGCTCGCGCATCCCGGCGAGCGTCGTCGTCAAAGCGTGGCACCGCGAGATGCAGCTCAAAGGCACCGTCGAAGGGTTCTTCTACTTCGCTTGGCGCAACGGCGTGTGGCTCGCCTACGGCTCGCAGGACGGCGCCGTGCGCGGCGTCTACTGCCCAACCCACTGCTCCGAGCGTGACTCCCGCGAGGTGCAGGAAGAGGATCCTCCGAGCGAACGGCCGATGGGGATCGAGCTCCAGTAGGATGGCCCGCCCCTGACCTCGAAGGGCAGTGGCGTGGCGCGCGTTGTCATAGCTGATCTCAAATCCCATCTCAACGAGACGGTCGAGCTCCGTGGGTGGGTGCATGCGGTCCGTGACCAGAAGCGCATGCAGTTCGTCGTGCTGCGCGACGAGACCGGCCTTGCCCAGCTCGTGCTCGGCAAGGGTGAGCGGCCCGGCGAGCTCAACGACGCGATCTCCGCGCTGGCCCCCGAGTCGGCCGTGACCGTCACCGGCCAGGTCGTCGCCGACGAGCGCGTGAAGCTCGGCGGGCTCGAGGTCCAGCTCGCCTCGCTATCGGTTGACTCGCCGGCCGAGCCCGAATTGCCCGTCACGCCCGACTCCGCCCTGGACAAGCGCATCGACTGGCGCTACCTCGACCTGCGCCGGCCCGACCGGCGCCTGATCTTCGAGGTGCAGAGCACCGTCGAGCACGCGATGCGCGAGCACTGGCGCGAGCAGGGGTTCATCGAGATCCACACGCCCAAGCTGATGGGCTCGGCGAGCGAGTCGGGCGCGGAGCTGTTCAAGGTGGATTACTTCGACCGCACCGCCTACCTCGCGCAGTCGCCACAGTTCTACAAGCAGATGGCGATGGCGGGGGGGTTGGGCAAGGTGTTCGAGATCGGCCCCGTGTTCAGGGCCAACCCGTCGTTCACCTCGCGGCACGACACCGAGTTCACGAGCGTGGACGTGGAGATCGCCTGGATCGACTCCCACGAGGACGTGATGGTCTTCGAGGAGCGCTGGCTGGCGCATGTGCTCGGCGTGGTCGCAGAGCGGCACGGGCAGCAGATCTCGAGCACGTTCGGCGTTGAGGTCGGCGCGCCGAAACTCCCCTTCCCGCGCATGACGCTCGCCGACGCCAAGGCCCTGCTGGAGCAGCACGGCCACGACGTGCCTGGCCCCGACCACGATCTCGACCCGCCGAGCGAGCGGGCGCTGTCGACGATCGTCGCCGAGCAGAGCGGGAGCGAGCTCGTGTTCGTCACCGACTACCCGACGTCTGTGCGGCCTTTCTACCACATGCGCTATCCTGACCAGCCGACGCTCACGAAGAGCTTCGACCTGCTGTGGCGCGGCATCGAGCTCACGACCGGCGCGCAGCGCGAGCACCGCTACGAGCAACTGCTGGCCCAGGCGCGCGAGAAGAACGTCGAGGTCGAGCCGATCCAGTACTACCTCGACTTCTTCCGCTACGGCGCCCCCCCGCACGGGGGCTTCGGCTTCGGTCTGACGCGCCTGTTGATGCAGATGCTCGGCCAGGACAACGTCCGTGAGGTCACGTTCCTGTATCGAGGGCCCAACCGCCTGGAGCCGTAGCTACTCCCACCGCCCCCGAGGGGGGCGGGAGCGGTGGGAGTTTTGAGAGACAAGGACCGCGTCGCCTCCGTGCGATCGCCCCCGTCGCCGGTCGCCCAGCCTGCGGGACGCGTCGATGGCTCTTTCGCGCGAGCTCGGGGTTGTCTACGCCCCTCGCGCCGCGGTTGCGAGGTCCTTTTGGGGGGAGGAGGGGAACGTCAGAGGGTGACCGCTCCCCAGCCTCCGCCTTGGTGGTGAGAGAGCTTTTCGTCCGAGCCGCATCTGGCGGTGGTAGTGGGTCACGAGCGCGAGCGTCGCAGCCCACTCACGGCCTGCCCCGGCCTCTGGTCGCCCCATCGCGTTAGGCGGCAATTGCCGTCTCCATGCACTCGTCGCACTCGCTGAGACCCTCGAGCTCGATTTCGAGCGGCGCGTGGTTCGACGGGCGGCGTCCCTGCCGGTATGCGTGCTTGACCTCGCAACGCGTGATGTGTTCGGCCAGCTTGCTGCTCGCCAGCGCCAGGTCGATCCGCAGGCCGTAGTCGCGGGCATAGTGGCCCTCGCGCTGGTCCCAGCACGTGTAGCCGTGATCGTCGGGGTGCAGGTGACGATACACATCCACCAGCTCGCCCTCGCGCAGGATCTGGCGAAGGTCCTCACGCTCGGCGGCCGCGGTGTGGTAGGAACCCTCGAGCCAGGTGGGCTCGTACACGTCGCGGTCGGACGGCGCCACGTTGAAGTCGCCCGCGATCAGCAGCGGATGGTAGTGATCGTGGCAGGCCTGATTGGCGACCGCCTCGAGGAACGCGAGCTTGCCCGAGTCGTCCAGCTCTTCGCGCGTAGGGCCGGCCGGCACATATACCGAGCCGAGCGTCAGCCCCGCACAGGTCGTCTCGAGCCAGCGTCCCGCCGCCAGGTCGTGTCGATGGTCGAGCGACAGGCAACGGCGGGTGATGCGGTGGTCTGAGCGCACCAGGATCGCCACTCCGCCGTGGTGGCGCCCGGGGCTGTGCTGCGCGCGGTAGCCGAGCTCTCCCAGACGATTGTGCGGGAAGTGGCGGAAGGGGCAGCGCGTCTCCTGCAGGCAGACCATGTCCGGGCGCTCCCTGCGCAGCATCTCCGCGATGCGCGGCATGCGCGCGCGAATCCCGTTGACGTTCCAGCTGATGATCCTGAGCCTTCCCGTGTCGTTCGTCGTCATCGTGCCGATCCCCTTGCAGTGACCCGTGTCCGTGTCGTGGTGTCCATGTCCCGATCCATGCCCCGATTCGTGTGTCGTGGAGGCAACCCCTCCGTGGAAAACAGTCTCTACACAAAAGTGGAAACTATGCCCTACACAACTGGACAGAGTATGTGAGGCAGAGAGAAACGTCTAGAGGTCAGATGGACAAACCGGCGACTCGTAATTGGACATTTGGGAGCAGCTCTGCCCGGAGCCCGCCGCGTACCGTCCGCCTCTCCGTCTACCTTTCAACCATGCTCGTGAACGAGCTCTCAGATGGCATGGAGATCGACCAGGTCCTGCTGGTACGCGCGATCGAGCGTCGTTCGCGCCGCGATGGCGGCGACTATCTGCGCCTGCAGCTCGGCGACCGCACCGGCGCCGTCGTCTCGATGGTGTGGGAGGGCCTCGGCGAGATCGAGCGCCTCGCGCCCTCCGGCGCCCCGGTGCACGTGAACGGTCGCTACACCGTGCACCCGCGCTTCGGTCCACAGATAAACCTTCGCTCGCTCGCCCCCGCCAAGCCGGGGAGCTTCGCGCTGGATGATCTGCTCGACGGGCCGGCGCGTGCGCCCGAGCAGATGGAGGCCGACCTGCGCGAGCTGATCGCCACTGTTCGCAACCCCCACCTCGGCGCCCTGCTCGACCGCGTCTTCGGCGAGGACTCGTCCCTGTGGGTCGGCTACAGGGTCGCCCCGGCAGCCAAGTACTATCACCAGGCCTATCGCCACGGCCTGCTCGAGCACTGCCTCGGCGTCGCCCAGGGGGTCAGCGCGATCTCGGCCACCTTTCCCGGCATCGACCGCGACGTCGCTGTGACCGGTGCGCTGCTGCACGACATCGGCAAGCTCGACGCCTACACCGACGATCCCCAGAGCATCGACCTCACCGATCTCGGTCGCCTGCACGGCGAGATTCCGCTCGGGTACTACCGCATTCGCCGCACGATCGAGGACATCGAGGGGTTTCCGCAGGAGCTCGAGTGGGCGGTGCTGCATATCATCCTTTCCCACCACGGCTCGCTCGAGCACGGCAGCCCCGTGACGCCGTGCACGCGTGAGGCCACGCTCGTCCACATGATCGACAACCTCGGCGGGCGTCTCGGCAGCTTCGACCGGATTGAGAAGGAGCTCGCCCCCGGCGCGCGCTGGTCGGGCTTCGACCGCGCGATCGGATCGGGCGCCTGGTTCGGCGGTCAGGAGCCCAGCCAAGCGTCCGAAGAGCACGCCCGCGAAGCCGCGTAAAGGCTGGCCAAAAGCCGCAAATTGCGCGCGCGCAAGCGGGCAGGGCGAATCGTCTCGCCGCCTGGTTCTATCGTTCGTATTCGATGGCCAAGGACACCGAGAAGTTGATCCGCCAGCTGTCGCTGATCTCATACCTGATGGCCGAGCGCCGCCCGGTGACGGCCCTGGAGATAAGGCGCGACGTGGAGGGTTACAGCGGCATGAACGAGGACGCCTTCGCGAGGCGCTTCTACGCCGACCGCTCCGAGCTCGAGTCGCTGCGCATCCAGCTCACCGTGGACCGGCCGGCCGACGGCGCCGCCGAGCAGGAGAACTACTCGCTGCGTCCCGAGAACTTCCACCTGCCCGCGGTCGAGTTCTCAGACGAGGAGCTGGCCGCGCTGCAGACGGCGCTGCACCTGCTCGACGGCGAGTTCGCCTACGCCGAGCCGCTGCGCCTCGCGCTGCAGCAGATCACCTGGGGGCGTCCCAGCCCGTTGCGGGCGCCCGAGCAGCGCTCGGTCGCGCTCGGGATCACCGCCTCGGCAGGTGGACACGAGCTCTCTGTGCGCCTCGCCAAGATCGAGACGGCCATCTTCCGCAACAAGACGATCACGTTCGACTACTACACGATGGCGCGCGACGAGCTCGGCTCACGCCGCGTCGACCCCTACCACCTGCTATTTCAGGGTGGCCAGTTCTACCTGCTCGGCTACGCCCATGAGCGTGAGGCGATCCGCGTGTTCCGCCTCTCGCGCATCCGCGGCAAGGTCTCCTATGCCACCAAGGCAGAGCACGACTTCAGGCGGCCCGCCGACTTCGATCCGCGCGCATACGCCAACCGCGCCGAGTGGCAGCTCGGCGCGGAGCTCGGTGTCGCCGAGGTGCTCGTCTCCGAGCGCATCGCATGGCAGATCGAACGCCACTTCGGCCGCTACGGTGAGATCGCCGCCGCGGAATGCCCAGGCCGGGGCGAGGGCGACAAGCTGCTGCGCACGAGCTACTCGAGCGCACGCATGATCGTTTCGTGGGTGCTCGGGCTCGGCGAGCACGCGCAGCTGCTCGGTCCGCGCGAGCTCGTCGAGGAACTCGGGCGGCGCCTGGCGCAGGTGGAGGAGCTGCACTCAGAGACGCTCGAGCTGGCCAACAGCATCCCCGCGCTCGAAGAGCCCCTGACGGGAGGGCCCGCCGCGGCGCGCGCGGGCCGCAGGGCCGCCGCCGCCGAGCGCGAGACCCAGGGCGACGCGGCGATCCGCCCCGAGCGCTTCGCGCGGCTGGTGACGCTCGCAAGCATCCTGATCCACGCCGGCCGGCGCGGCGAGCGTGTGAAGATCGCCGAGCTGTGCGAGCGGTTGCAGCTCAGCGAGGAGGAGCTGCGCGAGGACGTGAACGTGCTGAACGTCGTCAACTTCGGTGGGGGCTCCTATGTGCTCTATGCCGAAATCCTCGAGGACGAGGGCGAGATCGACGTCGACCCGGAGCCCTACAGCGACAACTTCGACCGTCCCGCGAGGCTGCTGCCCGTCGAGGCCAAGGCGCTCGTCGCGGCGATCGACCTGATCGGTGAGCACATTCCCGAGGGCTCGCTTGCCAGCGCCCGAGAGAAGATCGTCGCGGCGCTCGGCGAGGACCCGATGGAGCAGGGCTTGCAGGTCGCCCATGCCACGAGCGACGATTCAGAGGTGGCGCGCACGGTTTCGCGCGCGATCGTCGAGCGCAGGCTGGTCGAGCTCGACTACTACAAGGAGAACGAGGACGAGTTCTCGCTGAGGCGCGTAGAGCCGTATGCGCTCACAAACGGGCGCGAGGGCTGGTATGTCGCGTCGTTCGACCCCAGCAAGCATGAGATGCGCCACTTCCGTCTCGATCGCATAAGGCGCGCCCAGGTCACGGACGAGACGTTCGAGCCGCGGCCCGAGGTCGATCCGGCTGCCGAGGTGGACGGCTGGATGCGTACCGGCGAGGTGCAGGCTTCGCGCACCGCTCGCGTCTGGATCTCGCCCGAGCGCGCGCGCTGGGCGCGCGAGCAGCGGCGTGTCAGCGAAGAGCTTGCCGACGGCTCGATCGTCGTCGAGCTGAGCTTCGCGGGCACCGACTGGCTCGTGCGGGAGGTGCTCAAGGAGGCGGGCGACGCGGTCGTGCTCGAGCCCGAGGACGCCCGCGAGGCGGTGTTGGCCGCCGCACAGCGCCTGCAGGCGGTGCCCGCTGGCGTGTCGTGAGCCGCCGCGATCAGATCACGATGAGCGAGGCGGAGGCCGTCTCGTTTCTGCTCGAGGAGCGGACCGTGACGTGTGCGACGATCGGACCGCGTGGGTGGCCGCACTTGATGCCGCTGTGGTACGTACTGCGTGGCCCGCGTCTGTGGGCGTGGACATATGCCGCCTCACAGAAGGTGCGCAATCTCGAACGAGACCCGCGCACAACACTGCAGGTCGAGGCGGGTGAGCTCTATCAGGAGCTGCGCGGCGTGATGATTGAGTGCGAGGCGATCGTCCACCGCGACATCGACACCGTTGGGGCGCTCGGGCAGGAGATCTTCAGGCGCTACGCCTCCCCGCGCGGCGAGCCCCCCGTCGACGCCCTGCCCCAGGAGGTTGCGGCGATAGTAGACAAGCAAGCCGCCAAGCGCGTAGCGCTCGAGTTCGTCGAGCGCCGCCGCGCGAGCTGGGACCATCGCAAGCTCGAGGGCGTCTATTGAGTGACGGACCCTGAGAAGCGTCACCCACCGATAGGCTTCCGGCGGATGGAGCCGCTGAAGGGACTGATCCTCTCGGGGGGCAAGGGGACGCGCCTGCGCCCGATTACCCACACGAGCGCCAAGCAGCTCGTGCCGGTGGCCAACAAGCCCGTCCTGTTCTACGGGATCGAGGCGATGGCGGCCGCGGGAGTACATGAGGTCGGGATCATCATCGCGCCAGAGACCGGCGAGGAGATCAGGCAGGCGGCCGGGGACGGGTCGCGCTTCGGTGTGCGCATCGAGTACATCGCGCAGGACGAGCCGCTCGGTCTCGCCCACGCCGTCCTGACCGCCGAGCCGTTCCTTGGGGACAGCCCGTTTGTGATGTATCTCGGCGACAACCTGCTCCAAGGCGGCATCGCAGACCTGGTTGCTGCCTTCCGCGAGCACGAGCCCGACGCATTGATCCTGCTGACGCCGGTGCCCGACCCGCAGAACTACGGCGTCGCCGAGCTCGAGGCCGCCGCGCCCGGCGAGGTCGGCCGCGTGCGGCGGCTCGTCGAGAAGCCACCGCGGCCGGCAACCGACCTGGCGCTCGTCGGCGTGTACATGTTCACCGCCCACATCCACGATGCCGCCCGTGCGATCGGGCCGTCCGAGCGCGGGGAGCTCGAGATCACCGACGCCATCCAGCAGCTCGTCGACGCGGGCCGTCGCGTCGAGCCGCACATCGTGCGCGGCTGGTGGAAGGACACAGGACGCCTCGACGACATGCTCGAGGCCAACCGGCTGATCCTCGACAACTTGACCGAGCGGGTGCAGGGTGAGCTCGTCGACTCGCGGGTCGACGGGCGCGTGGTGATCGAGCCGGGGGCGCGCCTGGAGCGCACGACCGTGCGCGGGCCCGCGATCGTCGGCGCCGGAGCCCAGCTGTGCGACTGCTACATCGGTCCTTATACGGCGATCGGCGAGGGTTGCCGGATCTCGAGCTCTGAGATCGAGCACTCGATACTGCTGGCGGGTTCCTCGGTGTGCGACCTGGACGGGCGCATGGAGTCCTCGCTGCTCGGACGCAACGTGACGGTCCGTCGCGGCGACCGCCAGCCGCGCGCCTACCGCTTCATGGTCGGCGACAACTCGGACATCTCGATCCTTTGAGACTGCTGGTGACCGGCGCCGGCGGGATGCTGGGCGCGGATGTGGCACGAGCAGGCGAGCGCGCCGGTCACGAGCTGGTCCTGGTGGCTCGCGCCAAGCTCGACATCGTCGATGCCGTGGCTGTCGAGCGCGCGGTACGCGACTCGGGTGCGGACGCCGTGGTCAACTGTGCGGCCTGGACGGACGTGGATGGCGCCGAGACCGAGCGCCAGGCAGCATATGCGGTCAACGCTTTGGGAGCGAGCAACCTGGCACGCGCGACGGCCGCCGCGGGCGTCCAGCTCGTGCACATCTCGACCGACTATGTGTTCAGTGGGGAGCCTCCGCTCGATCGTGACGGCAGGCCCAGGCCCTACGTCGAGTCCGACCCGACCGGCCCCCGCTCCGTCTACGGGCAGACGAAGCTCGAAGGCGAGCGCCACGTGCTGGAGGCGTCCCCACGGCACACGGTCGCGCGCAGCTCGTGGCTGTTCGGCCTGGGCGGGCGCAACTTCGTGGACACGATGCTACGGCTCGCGGGCGAGCGCGAGGCGACCGGGCCGTCGCCGACCGACCGACCAACCAACCCGATTGCGCCGTCCGTCCAGGTCGTCGACGACCAGGTCGGCTGTCCCACCTGGACCGGGCATCTCGCTCCCGCGCTGCTCGGGCTGATCGAGCGGGACGTGCGCGGGCTCGTACATCTTGCGGGGGCAAGCCATGTCTCGTGGAGCGGTTTCGCCAAGGAGATCTTCCGTCAGGCGCAGGCGAGCTGTCGCGTCGAGCCCGTCACCACCGCCGAGATGGCGCGCCCCGCCCCGCGCCCCGCTTGGTCGGCGCTCGAGTCCCAGCGCGAGGACGTCATCCCGATGCCCGACTGGCGCGATGGGCTCGCTGGATATCTCGCAGCCCGGAATGGGATGATGCGCGCATGAGAGCGATGCGCTTCAGGAGCTTTCGGGGATTGACCGTCTGGGCCGCGACGGTCGGCTCGGGGCGGGAGCGCACGTGAAGCTCCTGGTCTGCGGTGGCGCCGGATTCATCGGATCCAACTTCACGCGCCTGCGCCTGCGCGAGCACGGAGACGAGGTGGTCGTGCTCGACAAGCTCACATATGCGGGGCGCAGGGAGAACTTCCATGACCTTGGGGACGATCCTGGCTTCCGCTTCGTGCACGGCGCAGTCGAGGATCCCGAGGCCGTCGCGGTCGCCCTGGACGGTTGCGAGGCGATAGTCAACTTCGCCGCCGAGACGCATGTGGACCGTTCGATCGCCGAGCCTGACGCGTTCGTCAGGACTCACGCGCTGGGGACCTACGTGCTGCTCGAGGCGGCCCGCGAGCGCGGGCTGCGCTGCGTGCAGGTCTCCACCGACGAGGTGTACGGCTCGATCGAGGATGGCTCGTTCACCGAGACCTCTCCGTTGCACCCATCCTCGCCCTACTCGGCCACCAAGACCGGCGCCGACCTGCTTGTGCAGAGTTACTTTCACACCTACGGCCTGCCGGCCGTGATCTGTCGCGGGTCGAACAACTATGGGCCCTATCAGTATCCGGAGAAGTTGATCCCGCTGATGATCCTCAACGCGCTCCACGGCGATCCCCTGCCTGTGTACGGCGACGGGAAGCAGGTGCGCAACTGGATCCATGCAGCCGACTTCGGTCGTGCGATCGGACGCGTGCTCGAACACGGGGCGCCCGGCGAGGTCTATAACGCGGGTGGCCCCGACGAGTGCCCCAACATCGAGGTTGTCCAGCGCATCGTCGCGCTCACCGGCGCGGACGAGTCGTTGGTAGAGCACGTCGGGGACCGTCCCGGTCACGACCGTCGCTACTCGCTCTCCTCGGAGAAGGTCCGGGCACTCGGTTGGGAGCCGCGCGTGCGCTTTGCCGAGGGCTTGGAGCAGACCGTCGCGTGGTATCGCGACAATGCCTGGTGGTGGGAGCCGATCCGCTCAGGTGACTACCGCGCCTACTACGAGCGCCAGTACGGAAGATCTCTGGCCTGAACCGCCGTCAGCTCTGAGCGCCCGAGATCTTCCAGCGTGAGCCCTCCTTCGCGAGCGTGAGCGTCGTGATGCGGTTCTTGCCCGACCAGGTGCTCTTGACGTGCGCGACCGCCGCGCCCCCGCTGACCGTGATCGATTCGATCGTCATGTTCAGCGCGTCGACCTCGTGGAGCTGGTTCTTTAGCACCGCCTGACACCCGCCGGCGCCCTGCAGGTGTGCGGTCAGCGTGCCCGCGAGGTCGTTCTGGCAGAGCTTCTTCCCGTTGCCCGCCGTGGCGTCGCTCTGGAAGTCGGAGACTGTCTGGGCGACGTTGTGGCTTTCGCCCGTGAATTTGCTCGTCGACGCCGTTTCGCCACAAGCTGTCGTCCCGACGGCGAGCGCGAGCGCGAAGAGTCCGGCTGTGAAAGGTCTCCGAGAGGCGATCATCCGCGCAGTAGCGTACGCGAGCCGGCCTGCCGGCGCCATCTCGAACGCCTGTCCCGCCTGGAACGGTCAAAGCCGGCGGGGGGAACCTCCCCACCGGCTTTAGCGTTCAGTTGCTCTGCTCGTCGTCGCGACGGTAGCCGAGCCGAGCAGAGATGTTGTCGGCGGTGGCCACCAGGTGCGGGCCGAGCGCGTCTACGAGCTCCTCGAGCGAGATCATCGAGCTGTGCGCGGCGATATTCACGGCAGCGACCACCTCGCGCGACTCGGTGCGAACGGGCGCGGAGATCGAGTGCAGACCCTGCGCGAGCTCTTCGTCGTTGACCGCCATGCCCTCGTCGAGCACGTGCTCGAGCTCGGTGCGCAGCGCCTTCTTGCTCGTGATCGAGTTCGGACCGCGACGGGTGAGCGTCATGTCCCCGATCAGATCGCGCTGCTCGGCCTCAGGAAGGTTGGCAAGCAGGATCTTGCCCATCGAGGTGCAGTAGGCGGGCAGGCGCGAACCGGGACGCAGGTTCAGGTCGATCTTGTTCTGTCCGCGACGGAAGCTGCGAGCGCGATCGACGTAGAGGATCTCGGGGCCGTCGAGGACGGAGAGGTTCACCGTGTAGGAGGTCCGCTGACGCAGCTCCTCGAGATACGGGCGCGAGTGCTCGCGCAGGCCCGTCGAGTTCAGCGCGGACATGCCGAGATCGGTGACGCGCAGGCCGAGGCGATACTTGCGCGATGCGCCCTGCTCGAGGAAGCCGAGCGCGACGAGCGTGATCACATATCGGTGCGTCGTCGAGCGGCTCATCCCGAGGTCGTCGGCGATGTCGGCGATTCCGAGCACGGGACGCTCGGGTGTGAAGCAGCCGAGAATCGCAAGTCCGCGCTCGAGCGACTGGGAGTAACGCGGCTCGCGAAGGCTTGGTATCGACCACTCACCTTCCTGGCTTGCTTTGGAAGTATTCGAGCTTACTCTAGGCATCTGTACTGTGGCCCCTATCCGTAGTGCCGGAGGTGCCTCTATTTAGTGCACCTCTATTGAACAGTCATCATACTTGGGAATGCCGACGATCTCAATCGCGGACAGCATCTCGAACTGCGTTCGAGTGGCCATCGGCGCCATTACGACCTCTCGCTCTGGACCGAGCACCCTCCAAATTTTACTCATCTGACAGCTCGTCGGTTGTGTGTGGTCTCAGTACTGACGGCGTTTTTGAGCGCGACTACGGAGTTTTCCGAACTGCTGCGGATTGTGTGTCTGTCTTCAGCACTGAAAGTTCGAGGCGGCAGGTATTCAGAACTGAATGTTCAGAAGGTTACGCGTCCAGGTGGAATGAGCGAGTCGGCCCAGATCTCGGCCGTAGGCAGACGCGTCAAAGCAGTCCGCTTCTCAGAGCTGAGACGCTCGGATCTTCTGTTGGTCTGCTTCGTTGCCACGATCATCATGCATCTCACAGTATCGCCCCGAAATCGTGCCAGCCCGCCCGGACATCATCGGGATTTCGATCCCTTTGATGTTTAAAGGCTGGACTCGACCCTCGACCGACCGGTCGGAGCGGTTGCGAGCGGTCAGGGACGCGGCGGGAGTGCGGCGAGGACGCGCCGGGCGAGCTGCTCGTCTCCGGTGAGTTGCAGGTCGGCCATGTTGCGCTCTGGGCCGAGCGCCATCGCCCAGGCGGTTGGCGGGCCCGCGATGCTCGCCCATGGGACGGCCGCGCCGGGCTCTACGAGCGTGATGCGGCCGTCGTGGATGTCGAACAGCTGGCGGGTGGGCGCTTCGAAGTCTTCGATCAGCAGCTCGACAACCCCGTTGGGGAGGCTCGAGCTGTCGAGCAGCGTGGGGAGCATGCGCAGAGTCGCATGAACGGTGAGCCGCCCTGCCACCGGCGAGTCGATCTGCCGCTCGGGCTCGGGTCGGTGTGCGGCGCCTGTGATCAGGCGCATCCACGCGCGCGGACGCATGCTCCCCCCGGACGAGCGGCCTGGGGCCGGCTGTTGTGCTTTGTCTCCACGCACGCGCGGCAGTCTAGTCGAACAATCCCGAGAAGCAATCTTGCGCGCTTCTTTGAGGCGTTCGACCTCGTGACGGGGCTCTGTCGCGTAACCGCCACAGCGGACGCCCGCACGATTGGGAGGGGCGCCGCCGACGCACACCGGGCTCTGCGCGGCGCGCTAGCCTCGGCGCACGTGTCCCCGTCAACACCGGATCCGCTGTCGGCGTTCAGTCCCAAGGTGCGCGACTGGTTTGCCTCGTCGTTCGCCGAACCGACCCCTGCGCAGGCGCAGGCGTGGCCAGCGATAGCAAGCGGTGAGCATGTGCTCCTATCGGCCCCGACCGGCTCAGGCAAGACGCTCACGGCATTCCTGTGGGCGCTCGACCGGCTGAGCGCAGGCGCGGGCGAGGGGGCAGTCGTCGGCGCGCCCGATCGGTCGCCGCGTGGTGCGCGCGATGATGCGCCCGGCGCCACAGACGGCGCCCCCGGCAGGTCGCAGCCGCCGACGGGGGGCGGTGTGCGTGTGCTGTACGTGTCACCACTGAAGGCCCTGTCGTATGACATCGAGCGCAATCTGAGGGCGCCGCTGCGTGGGATCGGTGCGCCCGTGAGCGTGGGCATCCGCACCGGCGACACCACACAGGCAGAGCGCGCCGCGATGGCGCGCAGACCGCCGGACATCCTGATCACGACCCCCGAGTCGCTGTACCTGATCCTCGGCTCGCGCGCGCGCGCGATGCTGAGCACCGTCGAGACCGTGATCGTCGACGAGATCCATGCGGTCGCATCGGTCAAGCGCGGCGCCCACCTGGCGCTGACGCTCGAGCGCTTGGATGCGCAGGTGCGTTTCGGCGCGGGCAGTGCGGGGGTGCAGCGAGTCGGTCTGTCGGCGACGCAGAACCCGCTCGAGGAGGTCGGTCGCTTCCTGGTGGGCCCCCACCGCGCTGTGAAGATCATCGACGCGGGCGTGAGCAAGCCACTTGACCTGCGCATCCATGTGCCGGTCGAGTCGATGACCGAACCTGACGGTCTGCCGCCCGGCGCGGAGGAGCGCTGGGCCACCGCCGACGTCGCCGGCGATCGGCTGCTTGAGCCGGTGGTCGGAGGCGAGTCGACACGCGGGTCGATCTGGCCGGCGATCTACCCGGAGCTGCTGCGGCTCGTGCGCGAGCACCGCTCGACGATCGTATTCGTCAACAACAGGCGCTCGGCCGAGCGGGTGGCGTTGCGACTGAACGAGATGGCGGCCGCCGGAGCACAGACGGCCGCGGCCGGCGTGGAGGATCGCACGACCGTCGAGCAGGAACTGGTCGGGAAGGGTTTGGATTTGGGGGGCGTTCCCGCGCCAGACACGGCGCCGGTGGCGCTGCGCGAGATCGCTCGCGCCCACCACGGGTCGCTGTCCAGGGAGGAGCGCACAGTGGTCGAGGAGCAGCTCAAGGCCGGCGAGCTGCCATGCCTGGTGGCGACCTCCTCGCTGGAGCTGGGCATCGACATGGGGGCCGTCGATCTGGTCTTGCAAATCGAGTCGCCGAAGTCGGTGGCGCGCGGACTACAGCGCATCGGGCGCGCCGGTCACGGCGTCGGCGACGTCAGCAAGGGGCGTATCTTCCCGAAGTTCCGCGGCGATCTGCTCGAGTGTGCAGTGGTGTGCCGGCGCATGTGCGAAGGAGCGATCGAGCCGACCGTCGTGCCCCGCAACGCGCTCGACGTGCTCGCCCAGCAGATCGTCGCGATCGCTGCCTCGGCGGAGGATCGGGCGGTCGGCGGCGGCGGGAGGCCGCCTGCCGAGGGCGCGGCCGCAGGCGATGTGGCGCCGGCCGGGTCGCGATTCTCCGAGGCCAACCAGGACGAACCGAGTGGCGGCGTCGGTGTCGACGATCTGTATGAGCTCGTCACCCGCACCCACTCCTACTCCGACCTCCCGAGGTCGCTGCTCGAGAATGTGCTCGACATGCTCGACGGACGCTACCCGTCGAGCGAGTTCGGCGAGCTGCGCCCGCGCATCGTGTGGGATCGGATCGCAGGGAGCATCCGTGCGCGCAAGGGCGCACGGCAGCTCGCGACGGCGAACGCCGGCACGATCCCCGACCGCGGCCTGTATGCGGTAACGCTGCCGGACGGCCGTCGCGTGGGGGAGCTGGACGAGGAGATGGTGTACGAGGCGCGACCGGGCCAGGTGTTCCTGCTCGGCGCCTCCTCTTGGCGGATCGAGGAGATCGGCCGCGACCGCGTGATCGTGACCCCCGCCCCGGGCGTGCCGGGAGCGGTGCCGTTCTGGAAGGGGGACGGCATCGGTCGGCCGAAAGAGCTGGGCGCGGCGATCGGCGCGTTCGCGCGCGAGGCCGTCAACCGCGAGCCGGGCGACCTCGAGGCCGAGTACGACCTCGACCGCCGCGCCGCGAACAACCTCGTCGAGTTCCTCCAGGAGCAGCAGTCGGCGACCCGCGTCATCCCGTCGGACAC
>DASUDH010000058.1:0-2944 GCA_036275675.1 Solirubrobacteraceae bacterium
CTCGACAGCGCGCTCGAGCGACAGCCGGGCCGCCTCGTACTCGCCCAGCCAGTAGTGCGACTCGCCCTTGCCGGCCAGGATCCGCGCCTCGCGCGCCCCCCAGCGATCCTCCGGGCCTGCCATCACGAGAGCGCGCTCGTAGCGGTCGATCGCAGAACGGCTCTCCATGCGGCGGCGCGCGCGGTCGGCGGCGAACAGAAGCGCATCGCATGCACGCTCGGCCAGCGTGCGGTCGTTCGGGTTGAGGTCCAGCGCGGCGAGGGCGGCCAGCTCGAAGTGGTCCGCCGCGAACGATGGATGGCCGGTCTCCTCGAGATACTGCGCGACGCGCAGGTGGAGGCGCTCGCGGTCGCGCTTGGCGAGGCTCGCGTAGATGACGTCCTTCAGCGTCGAGTGGCGCACCCGCCAGCGCTGCGGCGCGTCCGGCTCCGGGTCGCGGACCACGATCTCGTAGTCCTCGAGCTCTCTGACCTCCGCCGGCGTCGCGTCGGGGTCGACGACCTCGAGCTCGCCGAGGTCGAAGCCGTAGCGGAACACCGAGGCGTGGCGCGCCAGGTCGCGCAGGCGCGCCGGCAGCGCGTCGAGGCGGGCGCTGACGACGGCCTGGACGGTCGGGGGCACCGTGCGGGCGCCCCGGCCGTCGGCTGAGGGCCCTCCCGGCATGAGCATGCCTGTCGTCTCGATGATGAAGAACGGGTTTCCGCCCGCGCGCTCGGCGATCTCGAGCGCCTCGGCCTCGTCGATCCGGCCCCCGCCGGCGGCGCGGGCGAGCTGCACCGACTCCTCCCTGGACAGCGCCTCGAGGCGGATCAGCACCGAGTTGCCGCCGGCACCCCAGTTGGGGCGCTCGTCGAGAAGCTCGGGTCGCGCCAGCGCAAGGATGAGGGCACGGCGTGGCCCCGAGGCATGGACGCCCAACCGCTCCACGAGGTCGAGCATCGGGGCCTTGAACGTGTGCACGTCCTCGAACAGCAGCAGCACGGGGTGGTCGCGCGACAGGCCTTCGACCACGGCCACGAATCCCGCCTGCACCTCGGGCACGAAAGCGGTCTCGTCGACCGGCTCGGACACGCCGAACAGCAGCCCGAGACGCTGGGCGGTGCGCGCCGCCGAGTCGGACGCCGTCCTCTCGGCCAGCTCGGAAAGCAGCCGCCGCACGGTGTCGGCTTCGTCGCGCGGCCGGATGCCGGCCGCCTCGGCGATCACCCGCGCCGCGGGCGCGAACGTCGCGGTGTCGGTCTGCGCGCGCGAGCGGCCGCGCAGGATCAGGACCGCGGCGCTGACGCCTGCTGCGAGCTCGTCGGCCAGGCGCGACTTGCCGATGCCCGCCTCACCGACGACCGTCACGAGGACCGGCCTGCCGGTCGTGTTCGCAAGACCGAGGCTCTGGCCGAGGATCGCCTGCTCGCTCGCCCGGCCGACGAACGGGATCGTCCGCCGCGCCGAGCGGGGCGTCAGGTTCTCGACGAGGTAAGCGTCGAGGGAGACGTCGAAGCCCTTGGCGCGCACGCGCCGGCGCCGCGCGAAGGCGACGTTGGCGTTCGTCAGGAGGAAGGTAGTCGGACCGACGAGCACCTGGCCGGGCTGCGCGGCCGACTGCAGCCTCGCCGCGATGTTGACGACCGGTCCGGTGACGAGCAGCTGCCCCGTCGGCGAGCGCCCGACCGCCGCCTCGCCGGTCTCGACGCCGGTCCGCACCTCGAGCGGCGTGGGAAGTTCGAGCGACTCGCCGAGGCGGCGCACGCGCTCGCGGATGGCCAGGCCGGCGCGCACCGCGCGGAGCGCGTCGTCCTCGTGGACGTGTGGAAGACCGAACACCGCCATGACGGCGTCACCGATGAATTTCTCCGGGCGGCCGCGGAGGTCGAGGAGCTCCTCAGAGGCGGCGTCGAAGAACCGGCCGAGCAGATCGCGAGCCCGCTCGGCGTCGAAGCGCTGGGCCAGGCGCGTCGACTCGACCAGGTCGGTGAAGAGAACCGTGACCATCTTCCGCTCCTCGGTCTCGACGAGCGGCCCGGCGGCCGCGCCGCAGTTCGGGCAGAACCTGGCCCCTTCGGGGAGCGGGAGACCGCAGACCGTGCATGCCCGGATCATCGGCGTGCCATCACAATATGGCCGTGGCCGATCCCAAGCTGAGCGCCCTGGGTCGCGTACCTCTTTTCGCCCGCTGCACGCGCAAGGAGCTCGAGTTCATCGCCCGCCAAGGGGACGAGGTCAACGTGCCCGCGGGCAAGACGCTGATCCGCCAGGGCCGCCCGGGGGACACGTTCTACATCCAGCTGGAGGGCACATCCGAGGTCAAGGTCGACGGCAAGCGCCGGCGGGTGATGAACCCCGGCGACTTCTTCGGTGAGATCAGCATGATCGACCGCGGCGCCGGGACGGCGACGGTCACGACGCTCACCGACGGGCGTCTGTACGTCATGAGCCACGCCCAGTTCCGCGACGCGATCAAGGCCAACGACGCGCTGATGGTGAAGGTGCTGCTCGCGATGGGCGAGCGGCTGCGGGCGGACCTGACCAGCCGGTCGTAGCGCGGCTACTGCTCGAGCGGGATCCAGAACTCGATTCGCGTGCCCTTGCCGGGCTCGCTCTCGATCTTGTAGCGGCCCCCGGCCATGAGCGCGCGCTCGCGCAGCGCGAGCAGTCCGAGGTGGCCGGGCAGGTTGCTCCGCTCGGCGACGACGAAGCCCTGACCGTCGTCGTCGACCACGCCAAGCACGCCTCCGTCGACCACTGAGACCGAGACGGTGACGGTCGTCGCGCGCGAGTGACGCTCGGCGTTGCCGATCGCCTCGGCGACCTGGCGGAAGACCATGGCGCTGACGTCGATGCCCATCTCGCTGGGCAGGTCGAGCGCAGCGTGGGCCCTGATGCCGGTCCCGGCCATCATGGCAAGCCGGTCGCGAATCGACTGCGCCAGCCCGTCCGGACCTTCGAGCGC
>DASUDH010000059.1:0-2249 GCA_036275675.1 Solirubrobacteraceae bacterium
GCGAGCACCGTCTCGCCGCGCGTGGCGAGCCGCGTCGGCGCGGACGTGAAGGCGAACACGCCGACGATCGCCAGCGGCAGCGCCAGGAGAAAGCCCGCGTCGGCGATCGAGGGGTAGGGGAGGGCTTCATTCAGCACCACCTCGTTCCACGACCAGATGAGCTCGCCGACCGCCCAGGTCAGCGCGGAGAGGCCGAAGAGCGCCCAGGCCATCCTGACCCGCCCCGTGTTGCGCAGCCCCGCGTAGGCACAGCTTCCGGCGGCGATCAGCGCCGCGACGGCCTCGCCGACGTCGTCGACCGCGATGGTCGTCGAGTCGCCGCCCCACCGGTTGGCGATCCACGCGATGAAAAGCGCCGACCCGACCGTGGCAGCGGCCGCCGCCGCGGCGAACGGCGCCCAGCCCTCGATGCCCAGCCCGGTGACCACGACGGACGGCCGGCGGGTCAGCACCAGGGCGCTGCTCTGCTGCATGGGACGAGCGTAGGCCCGGGTGCTCACGAGCGCGCCGTCAATACGAAAAATGCCCGTCCGGTCGTTAAGTGACGGCACTTTTGATTTAACATAACGGCGCAGTTACTTGTAGCACAGGCGGGAGGCGCAAGCGCCCGCTTAGCGCAACGGCTGCGACTTTCGGTGAAGGAGCAGGGGTTGCCTCGCGAGGTCACGGAGCAGGAGGAAGGGGCGGCCCGCTCAGGGGCCGGCCGAGCCTGCGCCGCGCTCGCCGTCGTGGCCGCCGCCTGCTTGCTCCCGTTGCTGCCGGTCCTCGTCGCGCTGGGACTCGCGCATGGACTCGGCGGCCCGGCGGCCGCTGCCGGCGCCGGACTGGCTGCGGTGATCGGTGGGGGGAAGTTGGCGGCGCTGGCATGGGGTCTTGCGTGGCGTTGGGAGGCGCCTGCGAGCTCGTAACCGCGCCCCGGTTCGTTCGTGGACCCCGTCCCAATCGCGGCCTGGGAGGCAAAGGAGGTGAGTTCTTGTGCGCAGGTTGCTGTTTGCCGCCATCCTGGCGGTGTCGGCGCTGATGACGATGGCGGCGACCGTGGTCGCCGGCGGCGGTCCGGGCCCGTGCTGCTGATCGGATAATCCGCGTCAAGTCAAAGATGCTGCGTTAAGCTGGCGCCGTGCCTGGTTTCCGCGCGTCTTCCTCGGCTGTGGGCGGCTCGAGTGAGCAAGGAGGCGCTCCCTCGAGTCGCCGTCGCGGCCGGCGCCGAGGCGTCGAGGTGCGACCCGGGTCCGTAAAGCAAGCGCGCGCGGAGGCGGGCCTGAGCCTGGGCCAGGTGGCGCAGGGCGACATCTCGCGGACCGCGATCTACTTCGTCGAGACCGGGAAAGCGAAGCCCTCGATGGAGACCCTGCAGCTCATCGCCACACGCACCAGGAAGCCGATCGAATTCTTCCTCGTCGGCTCGGACACGGCCGCGCACGAAGAGGCGGCGCTGGCCCATCTCGAGCGCCTGGTCGACACAGGTGACCAGGAAGGCGCGATCCAGGCCGCGGAGGAGCTGATCGCCAGGCCCGTGAGCGCGGCGACGGCGGCGCAGGCACGGTTCTTCATGGCCATGGCGCTGATCCGCTCCGGCCGGCCCGCGCGGGGGCGCGCCCAGGTTTCGGCGGCGAGGGCCTACTTCGAGCGTGCGGGCAACGCTCTCATGGCCTCCGAGACCATGGGCTGGGAGGCGGGCGCCGCGTACATGATGCAGGACCCCGTCGCGCTGGGGCTCATCGAGGAGGCGCTGGCCCGATGCCGCTCGATCCATCCCGTGCCGGCGCTGACCGAGGCGAGGCTTCTCTCGATCCTCGGTCACGTGCGCGTGGCTAGGCACGAGTACACCGAGGCGATCAAGGCTTACGAGCAGGCGGCCGCCGTCGGCTCCGCGTTCCCCGACCTCCGCCGGCTGTCGTACGTGTACACCAACCTCAGCCTGGCGTACCAGGAGACCGGCAACTTTGTGCTCGCGACGCAGTATGCGCGGCGCGCGATGGCGCTCCAGGAGACGCTTCACGACACACTCTCGATGGCCATATCGGAGAACAACCTCGGCGTGTTGCTCTTGCGCCAGGGGGACGTGGCGAGCGCGTTCAAGCACGCCGAGCGCAGCCTCGAGCTGTACGCGCAGACAGGCACGGAGAGCGGCAAGGCGCACGTCCTGATGACGATGGCCGAGCTCGAGCTCGCTCGCAACGGTCTCGACGCAGCCGAGCGGTGGGCGCGCGAGGCGGTCGAGGTCGCGGAGCGAGCGAGAGAGATCA
>DASUDH010000060.1:0-3261 GCA_036275675.1 Solirubrobacteraceae bacterium
ACTACGCCTTCACGATCGTCGTCCCGTGATCGAGCTGGGCGGCCGGGCTCAACCCGCCGCCCCCGATCGCCGCCGCACGTTGGCAGGAATCGCCTATGCAGCGCCAGACCCGATAATGGAGCGATGACGAGCATCCCGATCGGCGACAGCGCCTTCGAGGAGGACCCCTACGGCGCCGAGGAGCGCCGCGAACGCATCCGCGTGGAGACCCAGCGCCACCGCATCGAGGGCTCGCTGCTGCTCGCCCGCGACGGCTACCGCAGCCGCGTCTCCGACGTCCTGAACGCCTCCGAGCGCGACTTCCTCACGCTCACCGACGTCACGCTGCAGCCGCTCGAAGGCGGCCCGGTCGAGCGGCACGCGTTCCTCGCGGTCGCCAGGGCCCACATCGTGTACGTGGTGGCGCCCCGCGGGGCGGAGTCGGAGACCTAGAGCGCGCTCGCACGGCCGCTCACAGGTCCACGACATCCAGCCCAAGCCCCTGGCGCCGACCTGTCCGGCGCCTATGGCTCGATCCCTGTAACGCTGACCCGCGCATACGAGCTCCCAGCCCAGGCGAATGCCGGCAGGGTGACGTTGACCCGCACACGTTGGCCACGCCGCGCGCGAGGGAGCGAGAAACTGGTCGCTGGAACACCGACCGTGACGTTCTTGTGGAGTGTCCTGCTCGTCGTCCAGTGGCATGCCCCTATGCCCAGGACGACAAGCCAGCCGCTGCACATATACGGTCACTGCGGCAATCTGTCCGCGAGCCACCGCCGGGGTCTTAAACGTCGCCCTCCCAACGGCCGGGTCCTCGATCGGGCCTGCGACGGAGGGGGTGGACGGAAGGGGAGGGATTCGAACCCTCGCTGGAGGTCTAACCCCCAGAACGGTTTTCGAGACCGCCGCATTCAACCACTCTGCCACCCTTCCAAGGCGACCTGTCCAAGGCTAGATGATCCGCGCCACCGGGACCGTCTGCGGAGCACAGCCGCGCGGCGCGACGCGGGTGAGGCGCGGAGCACGGGTGCGGCGGACGAACGGACGCCGTTCAGCGCCGCGACGCGAAGAACTCGCTGAGCAGCGCCCCACACTCACCGGCGAGCAGGCCGGCGGCCACCTCCGGTTGGTGGTTGAGGCGCGGCTCTGCCGCCACGTCGAGCACGCTTCCGAACGCTCCCGCCTTCGGGTCGCTCGCTCCGAACACCACGCGCGGGATGCGCGCGAGCACGATCGCTCCGGCGCACATCGCGCACGGCTCGAGCGTCACGTACAGCACCGCGTCGAGCACGCGCCAGCTTCCGAGCGCACGGGCAGCCTCGCGCAGCGCGATGATCTCGGCGTGGGCAGTGGGGTCCTGGCGCAGCTCGCGCTCGTTGTGGCCGGCCGCGATCAGCTCACCCCCGTGGGCGACCACCGCTCCGATCGGCACGTCCTCGTGTTCGACGGCGCGCTGGGCCTCGCGCAGGGCGAGACGCATGAAGTACTCGTCGCGCGGAAAGAAGCGTTCGCTCATCGTCTCGTTGGGAGCCGGTCGGCGAGGAGCGCAACCTCGGAGACCCCCGACACATCATCATTACGGAGGAGCACACTTGCCGCCGACCGCTCGACCCCGATATCCACGTTCGCCCGGCCGTCGGCTGACGGCGCTTGTCGCATGCGCGTCGGTGCTCGCCGCCGTTGTCCTCACTGGAGTGGCGGGCGCGCGCTCGCCTGGACGGACGGCGGCGGCTTGGAGCGGAGCGCGCTCGTCGGGACCGGCGGCAATGACGCAGATCGGCGCGCCCGTCGGCGCAGGGCCGGAACCGATTGGGAGTCCCGGGGGCGCGTACGAGCCGCAGCGGATAGTGGTCAAGTACGCCTCCACGAGCGCTCCGGCCGCGCGCGCGTCGCGGACGCCTGCAACCCCCGCGAGCGAGCCTTCCGAAGGCGCCTCCACGACTCGGCTGCTGCACCTCGCCCCTGGCGTCAGCCTCGATACGACGCTCGCGAAGCTGCGCCGCGAGAGGAACGTGGTGTGGGCGGTACCCGACTACGTGGCCCACGCCGCCGCCGTGTCGATCCCCAACGACCCCGGCACGGGTCGTGCGCCGGGGGACTGGCAGCAGCAGCAATGGAACTTCGACGGGCCGCCAGCGTTCGGGATCGACGCACCGCGGGCATGGGCGAACGTGGCGGCGGATGGGGCGCCTGGTGGGGCGAAAGTGGTTGTGGCGGTGCTCGACACGGGGGTGGCCTACGCCAACCGCGGCCCATACCGTCGTTCGCCGGACTTCAGCCGGTACTCGTTCGTGCAGGGCTACGACTTCATCGCACGCACGCCTTACGCCAACGACCACAACGGCCACGGCACGTTCGTCGCCGGGACGATCGCCGAGGCGACCAACAACCGCTTTGGCCTGACAGGCCTTGCCTACGCGGCGCGCATCATGCCGGTGCGGGTGCTCGACGGCGCCGGCGAAGGCGATGCGTCGGTGATCGCCGAAGGGGTGCGCTTCGCCGTGAGGCATGGCGCGCGCGTAATCAACCTGAGCCTCGAGTTCTCGAGCGACGTGAGCGCCTCGGACATCCCGGAGCTGATCGAAGCGCTGCGCTACGCCAACAGCCGAGGCGTCGTCGTCGTGGCTGCGGCCGGCAACGAGGCGAGCACCACGATCCCCTACCCCGCGCGTGCCCCGCACGTTATAGCGGTGGGCGCCACGACAGAGCACGGGTGCCTGGCGAGCTTCTCCAACGACGGTCCCGGCATCACGCTCGTCGCGCCCGGAGGCGGGCCCGACGCGAACCTCCCCGGAGACCCGGACTGTAATCCCGAACTTCCCTCGGGACGCGACATCTTCCAGATGACGTTCACCGGCTCCTCGCCGCGCGTGTTCGGCTTCCCGCAGGGCTATGAAGGCACGTCGATGGCCACCCCCCACGTGGCGGCCACGGCGGCGCTGATCATCGCCGCGGGAATCCTCGGACGCAAACCGACACCCGCGCAGATCACAGCGCGCCTGAAGGCCACGGCGCGCAAGCTCGGCGGACCGCAAGACCAGGCCCTCTACGGCGCGGGCCTGCTCGACGCGGGGACAGCCACCGCGCGCGGTGGGCCGGGGACGAGATGATCGACCTGCACAGCCACGTCCTCTTCGGACTCGACGACGGTCCGCGCACCATCGACGGGTCGCTGGAGCTCGCGCGCGCCGCGCTCGCCGCGGGCACGAGAACGCTCGTAGCCACTCCCCACATGAATCGCAGGTATGACGTGAACCTCGCCCGCATTTGCGCTGCACA
>DASUDH010000061.1:0-20239 GCA_036275675.1 Solirubrobacteraceae bacterium
CTGCGTCAGCGTCGCGCTCGCCTGGATCTCCGCGCCGTGCCTGTCCATGCGCACGCCGCCCAGCGTCAGCTCGTGCGCAAGCGCAGGCACGCGCAGGCTCACCGCATCCGCGGTCACCGTCATGTCGTCCACATCGCGCGCTTCCCACAGCAACGCGGCGATCTGGTCAGGCGCCAGCGCGAGCGTGCCAGCGCCTACGCTCACCGAGCCGGCCCTCCCCCACAGCAACTCCAAGGCAGGCCAAGCGCTCACGCTCACGCTCCTCACGGTGCCGTAGCGACGCACGCGGTCGCCTACGCGTTTCGCGGCAAGCGCCGGCAGCAGCAGCTGAGCCAGCACCAGCAGCAACACCACCGCCCCGGCGACGCCGAGCGCCGCGCGCGCGCCCCTGTGCCCGACCACTCCTACAGGCATGCCCACAGCTTGGCAGGCCGGGAGCTCGTAAGGTTAAGATCGGTCCCCTGGGTTCCAACCCCATGGGCGCGTAGCTCAGCTGGCCAGAGCACCTCGTTTACACCGAGGGGGTCGCCCGTTCGAGTCGGGCCGCGCCCATATCGCGGAGCGGAGCGTGCTCCCGCTGCCGTCGTTCCCGTCCCAACCGATAAACCACTTCCATGACCCCCATCCGCATCGCCGTCGTCGGCTCGGGCCCCGCGGGCTTCTACGCCGCGGGCCACCTGCTCAAGGAGTCCGGCGAGGGCGGGCGGCCGGTCGAGGTGGACATGCTCGAGCGCCTCCCCACCCCCTGGGGCCTCGTGCGCTCGGGCGTGGCCCCCGACCATCCCAAGATCAAGTCGGTCACGCGCGTCTACGAGAAGACCGCCGCGCACCCGCGCTTCCGCTTCTTCGGCAACGTCGAGCTGGGGCGCGACGTCTCCCGCGACGAGCTCGCCGAGCGCTACCACGCGATCGTCTACGCCACCGGCGCCCCCTCCGACCGCCCGCTCGGCATTCCGGGCGAGCAGCTCCCCGGCAGCCATGCCGCCACCGACTTCGTCGGCTGGTACAACGGCCACCCCGACTACTGCGACCACGAGTTCGGCCTCTCCTGCGAGCGCGCCGTCGTGATCGGCAACGGCAACGTAGCGCTCGACGTCGCCCGCATGCTCACGCTCACGCACGACGAGCTGGCGGTCACCGACATCGCCGATCACGCCCTGCACGCGCTCGACGCGAGCGAGATCCACGAGATCGTGGTCGTCGGCCGCCGCGGCCCGGCCCAGGCCGCGTTTACGAACCCCGAGCTGCTGGAGCTCGGCGAGCTGGCCGACGCCGACGTGATCGTCGACCCGGACGAGCTCGAGCGCGCCCTGGCCGTGCCCGACCCAAATATGGACCCCACGTCCGAGCGCAACGTCTCCGTGTTGCGCGACTACGCCCAACGCACCCCGGCCTCGGCCGAAGGTCGGCCTCGCAAGCGGGTGATCCTGCGCTTCCTGCTCTCCCCGGTCGAGTTCGTTGGGGATGGGGGGGGCGTTCGACGTGTCGTACTCGCGCGCAATGCACTACAGGCCGGCAAGGACGGCCGGCTGCGCGCCGAGCCGACGGGCGAGACGGAGACGATCGAGGCGGGGCTCGTGCTGCGCGCGATCGGCTACCGCGGCGTCGCGCTGCCCGGCGTGCCGTTCGACGGGCGCTCCGCCACGATCCCCAACGAGGGCGGCCGCGTCACCGGTCCCGACGGACCCCAGCCCGGCGAGTACGCCGTCGGCTGGATCAAGCGCGGGCCTTCGGGCGTCATCGGCACCAACAAGAAGGATGCCCAGGAGACGGTCGACGCGCTGCTCGCCGACCTCGCCTCGGACACCCACCTGCAACCGTCGGACGCCGACCCGGAGGCGATCGAGTCTCTGTTGCGCGAGCGCATCCCCGCCCTCGTCACCTACGAGGGCTGGTCTGAGATCGACCGCCACGAGCAATCGCTCGGCGAGCCCCATGGCCGTCCGCGCGTGAAGCTCACGCGGATCGAGGAGCTGTTGCGCGTCGCCGCCGGCGAGACCCCCACCGCCGAGCCGCTCGACACGCTCGGGCTGCGCTGACGCGCCGGCCGGCCATCTGGCAGACTGACCACTTCGCGCGCCGTTAGCTCATCGGGTAGAGCTCCGGACTTTTAATCCGGCGGGGCGGGTTCGAGTCCCGCACGGCGCATTTTCCGAGGACATTTGGCCGTCGTCGGAACCACGGCCAGAGAGCTCGCCCGAAACCGCGTACAGGGGTCGCCAAGCGAACCGCCGGAACTCCGTATAGCGTGGCTTCATGAGCGGTATGGAGGCACACGACGCTCGCGATCTGCGCACCGAGCTGGCTCGCAGAGTATCCTCCGAAGCAACCATGAGGACGCAGACGATTTCATTCGAGGAATGGCGCCGCGAAGCGCCTCAGCTACGCGCCAAGAGCGCGCAGGTCCTTGCGTGCTTCGGACCGCCACGGCGCGAGAAGCCGCGCAATGCGACCGAGGCCGAGTTCCTGCGCAAGATCGGAACTCCCGAGCGTCTGATCGGTACCCGGCGCGTAATCTGAGCAACACACGCGGCGGACGGTTGGGCGCCAATGCGCTCAAGCTCCGGGGGACATCGCACGGATCGGTCCTTACAGCCCGCCGTCGGGCCTGTCTCCCCACCGGCTCCATGAGATCATCCAGGAACAGATCGTAGTTCCGACGTTGTCCCGACGCTGCATCTGCGCAGCTTTCGACGCATATATTGACGACTGTGGTCACGCTCGGCGATGCTTTGGGAGTCCTGGGAGCTCCAGCGATAGGAGGGACCTGGGCCGGCTCCGTGACAGCAGCGATCGAACTCGCGCGTGGTCAGGACATGGATACAGTAGCCAGAGAGGCAGAGCGTGCTGCAATTCTCGGGGCTCTCGCCCTTCTGCCTGCTGCGACCGTGGGCTTCGTAGCATTGCTCATAACCTAGAAATGCTCTACGACCGAACGACACTACTAATCGCGGCAGGCATCGGGCTTCTGCTCGTTCCCATCGCGATTCTCACGGGCAGTTTTGGCGCCACATTTGTCGCAGGAGCGCTTGCCGACAGCGTGGCCTTCGTTGGGACCGCCAAGATGCGAGGGCATCGACTGGCTGGCGCGAAGACGTCGCGTGATGCACAGACCGACCGTGCCAACTTGCTGGCGACGCTTCAATTGGGTGTGCTGGTGACCATGATGGAGACCTTGGCGTTGCGAGACCGCAGACAGGCAAGGCATGCGGCCGCTGTCGCACGATACTCGCGAGCCATTGCCCGCAAGATGGAATGCGACGAAGCCGATCAGGAGTTCGCTCACCTCGCAGGCCTACTGCACGACATCGGCAAGTTCACACTCCCTGATCGCGTTCTTCATGCAGATGTGCTCTCGAACGAGGACCTGGTGCTGCTGCGCCAACACCCGCAAGTAGGCGCGAGCCTGGTGGGTCGCCTCCCAGGCTATGGACCTATTGCAGATGCCATTCTCTACCACCACGAGAATGTCGATGGAAGCGGCTACCCTGCCGGCCTCATCGGACGGGAGATACCCAAGCTAGCGCGAATCGTAGCTGTAGCCAGCAGCTACGACCATTTGCTTGTGGCTGAGGATAAACACCGGAATGCACCTGCCGAGGCGATAGCTACCTTGAAACGCATGGCCGGCCGCCAACTCGACGTTGAAACTGTCGAGCTTTTCGTGACCTCGCTTGAAGAGGAAGGGATGGATTCCGAGGCTGCGGTCTTTGCCCGTCGTTCTGACTCAGAAACAGACCCCTATAGCGAGCTGGACAGTGAGCTAAACCGCCTGCTGGCGACAGCGTCGACATTGGGTGGCTAGGACCAGTCAACCTCCGGTGCGGCGCTCAGAGCGCTCATGGAGCGCATTCCGCCGCTCGATTGCCCACGCGCTCACGCTTGCGACCGCCAACGCAGGCGAGCTCAAGCGCGTACCCGCCCGCGCTCGAACTCCTGCCGATCAAGAGGAAGCAGTGTGGGTGGCAAAGCCCGGATCGATTGATTAGCCTCAAACATCGCTGGCCATCCCTAAGAGCCCCACGGGGGCCAGCGGGAGGAACGGCTGACTCAGACGCCCGGCGCCGACCCGCGGCGCGGCGATCACTTCTGCTGACCGATCCAGGAGAGGATGGCGCGGGAGTGAGTGATGACCGTCCCGTCGAGCAGCTTGAGCGCCGGCAGCTTCGTCGCTCCCGTCGCATCGCGCAACTCGTCACGCGAGCCCTTGCGCAAGAAGGGGAACGGACTGCCGTGCCCGGCAATCACCTTGTCGTACTCGATGCCTGCGGCGCGGAGCGCCTCTTGCATGCGGCGACACGGATGCATCCGCGGCCCGCCTTCATCGCCGTGGCAAACGAACAGTGTCGGGGTCTCGGCCATCTCCGTCCTCGGGTTCGTGGGCTCGACAGCGAGTCTAGCGACACGAAGCGTAGCGGGGGGAGCCGCGGGTCCAGCAGAAGTCGCCACCGGCAGTTTCTTGCTGCGCATCCCAACCGCCCAGACTATTGCTGGGACACAACCCGACACGCCGTCGGGGAGCCTCGTTCCGTGCGTCTCCAGCATCGCGTTGCTCCTCCGTGATATGTTCGGCCTGTACGCATCGTTCGGCCCATATTGCCTAGTGGTCGGCGCTGGCTGGCGTCCGGGAGCGGTGGTGATTGAAACGGAGAGGGGTTGGGATGAAGTCGAGGCGTCTGTATGCAGCGCGCAATAGGGCGGCTGGCGCCACGCTGGCCGCGGGTCTCATCGGTTGTCTCGTGTCGGCCTGCGGCGGAAGCGCCACGACATCGACCGGTGTCGGATCGGCCGGGTTCACGGCTGCGTCCGTGGGCACGCCGGTCCATGGCGGCACGCTCACCATAGCTCGCTCCTACGATCCACAGAGCCTCAATCCCCTCACCTGTGCGTGCGACAACGGCTCGCTGCAGGTCATGGTGGAGGTCTTTGACACGCTAGTCAGCTATGCCGAACCCGACGCAGGCGCGACCCCGGTGCCCGACCTGGCGACAAGCTGGACGACAAGCCCCGATGGCAAGACTTATACGTTCAAGCTGCGTGCGGCGAAGTTCTCAAACGGTCAGCCGGTTACCGCACAGGACGTCAAGTACAGCCTGACGCGCGCCAGCGACCCCGCGTCTTCGTACGGCGGGCTGTATCCGATCTCGAGCATTGTAACCCCCGATTCGAGCACGGTAGTGTTGAAGCTGAAGACGCCGGCTCCGGGGTTGATATACGCGCTGGGCTTTCCCGCCGCTTCGATCGTTCCCGAGGCCGTCGTCAAAAAGGAGGGCGATGCGGCTTTCAGCCAGCATCCTGTGGGATCCGGGCCATTTGTGGTGACACGATGGCTGCACGGCCAGGAGCTCGACCTGGCTCCCAACCCACGCTACTGGCACACTGGATTGCCCTACCTGCACACGGTGAAGATGCTCTATGTGCCGAACGACAACACGCGTATTCTGGACATGCGTGCAGGCACAGTGGACATTGCGGATGAGATACCGTTCTCCCAGGTCAAGGGCCTGGAAAGCAGTGGCATCAAGGTCCTCGTCCAGCCGTCCTCTGCGATAGATACGGTAATTCTCAACAATTCTGTTGCGCCTCTTGGCAACCTGGCGGTACGACAGGCCCTCACCTACGCGACTCCCGTTCAGGCGATCGCCAAAAACGCGTTCGCCGGTTTGGCGCCGGTGATGAACACTGTGATGCCGAAGCTGAAGTACTGGAACCCGGCCGTCAAGCCGTACCCCTATGACATAGCCCGCGCGAAGCAGCTTCTGGCACACTCGCCCACGCCCAATGGATTCACGCTTGAAATGAACATCGTCGGAGCGGATACGCCTTCGAAGGAGACGGCCCAGATCATCCAGGCCAGCTGGGCTCAGATCGGTGTCAAGGTAAAGATCCATGAGTACGACTACGGCACGATCCAGAGCCGCTGGGCGGCAGGTCAGTACCAGAGCACCCTGTTGATCCCCGATGCGGACACGAGCGATCTGCCAGTGGACGACGAGTACGCACATGGCCTGTTTGACAACTACCAGGCCACTAAGAACCTCTACTCCTACTATCAGAACCACGAAGCGGAACAGCTCGCGATAGCGGGCCTGACGGCGCCAAACGAGAGTGCTCGGCGCGCGGCGTTCTACAAGCTACAGGAAGTCACCATGGCCGCGGTCCCGTCCGTGCCGCTGGTATGGGCGCCGTTCAGGGCCGCGGTCGCCAACAACGTTCATGGGTTCGGCTACGTGCTCGTGGGCTGGTACCCCCTTCAGAAAACCTGGCTGAGCCACTAGGAGACGCGGATTCGCAGTCCGTGCAGGGACCGCTGTGGGAGGATTTCTGCTCAGGCGAGCGCTCGATGCGATCCCGGTCCTGATCGGAGTCACGCTCGTCTCGTTCGCCCTGATTCATCTCGCCCCCGGCGATCCCGTGCGGATTCTCCTGCAGGGCCACGCAACGCCGGCCAACGTGGTCGCGCTAAGGCGCCAGCTCGGCTTGGATCGCTCTCTGCCCGAGCAGTATTGGCAGTTCATCCGCAGCGCGGCGACATTCTCCTTCGGACGGTCGTTCGAGTATCAGACATCGGTGGGAGGCATCGTGGCGCCGCGGATCGCCGCGAGCGCGATGCTCATCGCCTACTCGCTGCTCCTGGCGATCGCCATGGCCGTTCCGCTCGCATTCACAGCGGCGCTTGGGCGCGATCGGCTGAGGGACCACGCCATTCGCCTCGGTACGACGGTGACGTTCGCGATGCCAACGTTCTGGGTTGGGTTGGTTCTTGCCCTCGTGGTCAGTCTGAAGTTGCGCTGGCTTCCACCGTCCGGATACGGCACCACATTCCTCCAGCACGTACAGGGCCTCACCCTGCCGGCGATAGCGGTCGCCCTCTACCTCTCGCCGCTGCTGATACGAGTAATGAGGTCGAGTCTCATCGATACCCTGAGCTCCGAGTACGTAGAGGCGACGCGAGCGCGAGGACTGAGCGAGCCGCGCGTCCTAGGCAAGCACGTGTTGCGGAACTCACTCACCTCGACCGTCACGCTGTTGGGGCTGTTGTTCGCGGTCTTGCTCAGCGGGACCGTGGTGGTTGAAAACGTGTTTGCGATCCCCGGGTTGGGCTCGCTCTTGGTGAACTCGGTGAGCGCGCGCGATTTTCCCATCATCCAGGCGCTGACCCTCATCTTTGGTGTGGCCGTGATCGCCGTCGGCCTCTTGGCGGACTTCGTATATGCCGCGATCGATCCGAGGGTACGGCTGTGAGCACTGCGCTCTCCCGGCGATGGTCGAGGCAACCCAAGGATGAGCTGTGAGCTCCCGCAGCTCGCCTTATGACACTCAGCGCACGTCCGCCGCGAGGCGGGTGGCGCAGCGCTTGCGGTGGGGTTCGGCGAGCGGTCGGCGAAGCGCCGGCGTAGGGCTCACCCTGGTTGGGGTCGTGGTGCTGGTCAGCGTCATCGGGCACTTCGTGCTGTCCTCGCCGACCGCGCTGAAACTGGAGTCGACGCTCGCCCACCCGTCGGTACACCATCCGTTCGGCACCGACGATCTGGGCCGCGACGTGTTGAGCCGCACGCTTGCCGCGACGTGGCTGGACCTCGGCGTCGCGTTCGCGACCACGTATGTCGGGGTCCTCGTCGGAGTGCTGCTGGGTGCGGTGGCGGGCTATCTCGGGGGATGGCTCGAGCGCGTGATCATGCGCCTCACCGACGTGGTGATCGCCTTTCCGTTCATCGTGCTCGTGATCGCGATCGTCGCGATCGTCGGCCCGGGCATCGAGGGTGTCGCGATCGGTCTGGTCGCGGCGGGGTGGGCTTTCTACGCGCGCTTCACGCGCGCTGAGATGTTGAGCCTGCGTGAGCGGGAGTACATCCAGGCGGCGAGGACGCTCGGGTTCTCGCGCAGGCGCATCGTCCTGCGACACGCCCTGCCGAACATCATCCGCCCGAGTCTCACGTATTCGGTGTCGGACATGGTGCTCAATATCCTCTACATCGCCTCGCTCTCCTACCTGGGGTTGGGCATACAGCCACCGACGGCGGAGTGGGGGGCAATCATCTCCGACGGGCAGCAGTACCTGCTGACAGCCTGGTGGATCTCAACACTTCCAGGAGTGGTGGTCGTGATCGTGGGGGTGGGGCTGGTTCTCGTCGGCGACGGCCTGGCCGATCGCTTTCGTGTGCGCCGCGAGCTCGTCATTGACACGGCCGGCGTGGCGGCTACTACACAGTAGGCTTGGCCGGTAATGGAGGCCGCAACGGACTCGCACGAGGCGCGGACGCTGCTTCGTGTGCGGAACCTCACGGTCTCGTTTCCCCTGCCCGCGGGGAGAGCCCTCGCCGTCGATCGCGTCTCCTTCGACGTTCGCCAAGGCGAGACGATCGGCGTCGTCGGCGAATCGGGATGCGGCAAGAGCACGACCTTGAAGACCCTCGTGGGACTGGTTGGCGCCCCCGGGCGGGTTGACGCAGGCCAGGCCCTCTGGGGGGACGGCCGAGATCTTCTTCACATGCCACGCCCGGGCCTGCGAGAGCTGCGCGGTCGCGAGGTGGCCATGATCTTCCAGGACCCGCTGGAAAGCCTCGATCCGGTGTTCTCGATCGGCGATCAGCTGCGAGAGGTCCTTCGCAGTCGTGGGGGCTTCTCCAAAGCCGCCGCTCGGCGCGAGGCGCTTCACCTGCTCGAGCGCGTTCACATACCTGCGGCCGACAGACGTCTGGCGGACTACCCGCATCAGCTGAGCGGTGGGATGCGCCAGCGCGTCACGATCGCGCTGGCGATCGCCGGCTCTCCGGCTCTGCTGCTGGCTGACGAGCCCACCACGGCCCTTGACGTCACGATTCAGGACCAGATCCTGAGCCTGCTGGCCGAGCTCCAGGACGAGCTCGACATGGCGATAGTGCTCGTCTCGCACGACCTGGGCATAATCGCTCAGTACGCCGACAGAGTGCTTGTCATGCACGCCGGTCAAGTTGTCGAGGGGGGAACCGCGAGCGAGGTGTTGAACACCCCTCGCCATCCGCATACCGCCGCGCTGCTGGCATCGGTCCCGCGGATGCCCGGCGAGACCGCGGTGCGCCATGGTATCTGAGACCGAGACGTCGCTGCAGGTCGACACGCTCTTCAAGAGCTTCGCGGTGAATACCGGCCCCCTGCGGGCGCTCAGCCGGCGGCGAGCGCCGATGCTTACGGCCCTGGACGGGGTGTCCCTGGTGCTTGCCCCGCGCCAGGTCCTCGGCGTCGTGGGGGAGTCTGGTAGCGGCAAGAGCACCCTCGCCAAGTGCGTGGTGAGGCTCGTCGAGCCCAACGGGGGGACGATCTCCTACCGGGGAAGAGACGTGGTCGAGGCGCGAGGGGTGCAACTCATGGAGTTGCGTCGCGCCATACAGCTCATCTACCAGGACCCATACTCGTCGCTGAACCCGCTCATGGATGTGGGAGAGGCGATCGCCGAACCCGCGTGGGTCCACGGCCTGATCGAGCGACGCGAGCGTCACGAGTTCGCGGCCGAACTGCTGCAGGTGGTCGGCCTCTCGCTGGAGATCGCCGCCAGACGACCTGGAGAGCTGTCGGGTGGACAGCGACAGCGCGTGGCGATCGCGCGGGCGATGGCGGTGCAGCCGGAGATGCTGATCGCCGACGAGGCGCTCAGCGCGCTCGACGTGTCGGCTCAGGCTCAGATTCTCAACCTGCTCGCAAGCCTTCGGACTGACAGGGGTGTCGGCATCCTGCTCATCTCCCACCAGTTGCCCATTGTCGCCCAGATCGCCGACGCGGTGCTGATCATGTACCTGGGCCGGATCGTCGAGTCGGGGCCCGCCGCTCGGGTGTTCGCAGCTCCCGCCCACCCCTACACCGTGGGCCTGCTCGCGGCGCAGCCCGGGATGCACCGTCGAGGGCAGCGCAGGATTCCTGCGCTGCAGGGGGAAATCCCCTCGCCGCTCCAGATACCGTCGGGCTGCCGCTTCAGAACAAGGTGCCCGCGCGCGGAGTCGATCTGCGCGGAGGTCGATCCGGCGCGGGTCGAGGTCGGTCCCGGGCATGGCGCCTGGTGCCATTTCGCGACGTGATGCACATTTCACCCCTCCATGCCGGTATCCGATTCGCGATAGCAGGGTGAACGGACCCCTCGTGTACCCGCTCGCTGCCACCGTCAGACAAATCCCCTGGCGGGATCCGCCGACCCGCTGACGGCAAAATCGGTCCACACGGTCGTGCACTCGTGATCGGAGAGGAAACGGACGATGAACGGCCGTGGCTCGCCGTCCGTGCCCCGCTCGCCGGGATCTGTCAGGTACATCATCGTGTCGCCAGCGTGGGCGACGTACTCGCGGCCCTCGTGTTCGACGTGGAGCTCACCGCTGGTCACGACCTTCATCTCAGAGACGCCCGCGGCGGCGAAGTCGTAGTCGAGCGCGACCCCGGTCTTCTTCGTGTACCAGAGGCTGAGCCCGAAAAGCGATCCTTCGCACGGCAGGATCGCCGAGGGAGCGTCGTAGCCGGGCGTCGCGCCCTTCTGGTGCCACGGGGTCGCCCCCACGTCCTCGAACCTGGAGGGGTTCTCGTCGGAAACCTCTGGCCTCGTGCTGTCGCCGACAACGAGGAACCTCTCGGGATGATCGGGCCTCGAGCGGATGAGGAGCAGTCTGTGCATGCGTATCTCCCAGGTGTGTTGGATCCGAAATGTGCTCGCGGTACGAGCGTCTTCCACGGCGCGTATCGTGCCAGCAGCTCGCCACCGGATGGCGCGCCCACGCGCGATCGGTGAGAATGCGCCCAGGCATGGACACGACCGTCCCCCACCGCCGCATCGCGATCGTCGGCTCGGGCTTCGCCGGGCTCGGGATGGCGGTCAAGCTCAAGCAGGCGGGCATCGTGGACTTCGTCGTGCTCGAGCGCGGCAGCGACGTCGGCGGCACGTGGCACGTCAATACGTACCCGGGCTGCCAGTGCGACATCCCGTCGCACCTCTACTCGTTCTCGTTCGCACCCAACCCCGACTGGTCGCGCACCTACTCGCTGCAGCCGGAGATCTGGGAGTACCTGCGCCGCGTCTCGCGCGAGCGGGGGATCGACCCGCACATTCGTTTCAACCACGAGGTGACGGCCGCGACGTGGGACGAGCAGGCCGAGCGCTGGCTGATCGAGACGAGCGCTGGCGCACTCACGGCCGACATCCTCGTCGCCGGCCCCGGCCCGCTGAGCCAGCCGAAGCTGCCCGGCATCGAGGGCATCGAGAGCTTTGCGGGCGCGATCTTCCACTCGGCGGAGTGGGACCACGAGCACTCGCTCGTCGGCGAGCGCGTGGGCGTGATCGGCACGGGCGCCTCCTCGATCCAGCTCGTCCCCCACATCCAGCCGCAGGTGGGCAGGCTGCACCTCTTCCAGCGCACGCCCCCGTGGGTCGTGCCGCACCGTGATCGCGAGACCACGGCTTGGGAGCGCGCGCTCTACCGCGCCTTCCCGCCCGCGCAGAAGCTCGTGCGCGCGTTCACCTACTGGTCGCGCGAGCTGTTCGTGTTCACGCTCATGCACCCGCGCGCCGGCTCGCTGGCCGAGCGCGCCGGGCGCAGGCACCTGCGCGAGCAGGTCCCCGACCCCGAGCTGCGCGCGAAGCTCGCGCCGCGCTACCGCATCGGGTGCAAGCGCACACTCATCTCCAACGACTACTACCCGGCGTTGCAGCAGCCGAACGTCGAGGTCGTAACCGACCCGATCACCGCGGTCACGCCGCGCGGGATCGTCACCGCCGACGGCAGCGAGCGCGAGCTGGACACGATCGTCCTCGGCACAGGCTTCCACGTCACCGACATGCCCGTCGCCGAGTGGGTGCGCGGGCGCGCAGGGCTCACGATGGACGACGTCTGGCAGGGCACGCCGCAGGCGTATCTCGGCACGACCGTCGCGGGCTTCCCCAACATGTTCATGCTCGTCGGCCCCAACACGGGCCTCGGCCACAACTCGATCGTGTTCATGATCGAGTCGCAGCTGGGCTACGTGATGGACTGCCTGCGCCACGTGCAGCGCGAGGGAATCTCGACGTTCGAGGTGCGTGAGGACGTGCAGCGGCGCTTCAACGAAGACATCCAGCGCCGGCTCGACGGCACGGTGTGGACGTCCGGCGGCTGCGTGAGCTGGTACCTCGACGCCAATGGGCGCAACTCGACCGTGTGGCCCGGCTTCACGTGGCCGTTCCGGCGCCGCACCCGCCGCTTCGACCCCGCCGACTACGAGCTGCGCCGTCGCTCGGTGCGAGAGCCCGTAGAGTTGGCCGCCGCATGAGCCGCGACTCCTCACCCCCTTACGACGTCGACGGGCGCACCGTCTTCATCACCGGCGCCGCGCGCGGCATCGGCGCGGAGACCGCCCGGCGGCTGCACGCCAAGGGCGCCAACGTCGCGCTCGTTGGCCTCGAGCCCGAGCGCCTGGAGGAGCTGGCCGCACAGCTCGGCGAGCGCGCCGCGGCGTTCGAGGCCGACGTCACCGACTACGAGGCCCTGCAACGCGCTGTGGACGCCACCATCGAGCGCTTCGGCGCGATCGACGTCGGGATCGCCAACGCCGGAATCGCCTACACCGGCCCGCTCGCCAGCGCCCCGATCGAGCAGGTCGAGCGCACGCTCGCGGTCAACTTCCTCGGCGTGTGGCGCACCGACCGCGTGCTCATCGACCAGATCACAGAGCGCAAGGGCTACCTGCTCAACATCGCCTCGCTCGCCGCCATTGCCCGCGCGCCCCTGATGGGCCCCTACGCAGCCGCGAAGGCAGGCGTCGAGGCGCTCAGCGACTCGCTGCGCATCGAGACCGCTCCGAGCGGCGCGCGCGTGGGCTGCGCCTACTTCGGCTTCATCGACACCGACCTCGTGCGCGCCAGCTTCGCCCAGCCCTCGGCCCAGACGATGAACGGCCGGGCGCCCGCATTCATCCGCAACCCCGCGCCGCTGCCCGCGGCAGTCGATGCGATCGAGCGCGGCATCGAACGGCGCGCAGCACGTCTGTGGGCGCCGCGCTGGGTCGGCCCGATGATCGCATTGCGCGGTTTGCTGCAGCCGTTCAGCGAACGTCAGATCCAAAAAGACGAGTCGCGGCTCGTCGAAGCGCTGCGCACGGCGGAGACCTCGCACGAGGCCGACGCCCAGGACCCCCTGCTCGGCGTGGCGATGCAGGCCGTGACCGACCAGTCGGACCGATGACCTCGCTCTAGACCGCAGAGGCGGGGCCGTGCCGTCGCACGTCGGCGGGCAGCGCCGATAAGAATCAGTCGCGGCTCAAAGCTCACATCACCCCGTGCCCGCCGAGTTCGTGCTACCGGCCGCGTGCGCGACCTCCGAGCATTTGCGACCATTCGAGCGCCAGCGCGTGCTCGTCACGAGCACCCGTCGCGTCGCTGTGCCGGTTGTTGTAGGGCCTTGCGGTTATCAGCTCGTAGCGGCGTCCGCGCCTGAGGGCGTTCGCGGCGGCGGCGATCAGCACGAGCACGACGATCATGGATGAGGGCATGGTTTACCTCGGTTGGCGGTGGCTGTTAGTTCCTGCTCTCCACCCGCTGGAGGGCTCACCGAGAGGTTCGCTCTCCACTCCCATGCTCGATTGAAGATGCTGTGACCGTGAGTGTCTGTGACTTCGGTCACAGCCCGCCGCTATGGTGGCGCCTCGATGACCGATGACACGCCGTCGCCGCTGCCGATCGCCGTGCTCGTGTCGGGCGCCGGCACGAACCTGCAGGCGCTGCTCGACACCGTTCACGGACACGAGGCCCAGGTGGTGGCGGTCGCATCGGGCGCGCCCGGGGCGCTCGCATTGGAGCGGGCGGCGTCGCGCGGGGTGCCGACGACCGTGTTCGAGCGCGCCGACCACGCTGGCCGCGAGGCGCGCGATCTGGCGATGGCGGATTGGCTGGAGGAGCGCGGTGCGCGCCTGGTGGTGCTCGCCGGCTACATGGAGCTGCTGAGCGTCGCCTTCCTCGAGCGCTTCCCGAGAGCGGTTATCAACGTCCACCCCTCGCTGCTGCCGGCCTTCCCGGGGTTGCACGCGATCGAGCAGGCGCTCGCGTACGGGGTCAAGGTGTTCGGCGTGACCGTCCACTTCGTCGACGCGGGCGTCGACAGCGGTCCCGTGATCCTGCAGCGCTCGCTGGAGCTGCCCGGAGCGCGTGAGCCGGATGAGGTGTTGCATGCGCTGCGACCGCTCGAGCACGCGCTGCTGCCCGAGGCGGTGCGCCTGTTCGCGCGCGGGGCGCTCGGCGCCGACGCCGAGCACCCACGCCGCGTCACGATCGCGCCGCCTGACGGAGGGCCGTCGTAACCTCCACGCGGCGTCCCCCCGGCGCGGATAATCTGCCGCTCGGATGACAGCCGAGAACGAGCAAGCCGAGGCTGGGATCGGTCCCGGTATCGAGCGCGCCGAGCCCGGCGGGGTGCGGGTGCGCCGTGCGCTGCTGTCGGTGTCCGAGAAGACCGGTGTCGTGGACTTCGCGCGCGGCCTTGTGGAGCTCGGCGTCGAGGTCGTGTCGACCGGCGGCACCGCGCGCGAGCTCGCCGAGGCGGGCGTGCCTGTGCGCGCGATCGAGGACTTCACCGGCTTCCCCGAGATGATGGACGGGCGCGTGAAGACGCTCCACCCGCACCTGTATGCGGGCCTGCTGGCCGTGCGCTGCGACGAGCAGCACCTGAAGGCGGCGGCCGAGCACGCGATCGAGCAGGTGGACCTGGTGTGCGTAAACCTCTACCCGTTCGAGGAGACGGTGGCGCGCGGGGACGCGCGCGACGCGGAGGCGATCGAGAACATCGACATCGGCGGTCCCACCATGATCCGCGCGGCCGCCAAGAACCACGCGTTCGCGGCCGTGGTCGTCGATCCGGCCGACTACGCGGGCGTGCTCGCAGAGCTGCGCGACACGGACGGCCGCCTGTCGATGGCCACGCGCGAGCGGCTGGCGGCGGTGGCGTTCGCGTGCACGGCGCGCTACGACGCGGCGATCTCGCGCTGGTTCGCGGCGCGCACGTACGAGGGCTTCCCGCCGCGCTGGGCGAGCAGCTTCGAGAAGGTGACCGATCTGCGCTACGGCGAGAATCCGCACCAGCGCGCCGCCTTCTACGCCGAAGCGGGCGCCTCCACGCACCTGCTCGACGGTGTGTCCCAGCTGCACGGCAAGGAGCTGTCGTTCAACAACCTGCTCGACCTCTCCGCGGCGCGCGAGCTGGTGGAAGACTTCTCCGAGCCGGCGTGCGCGATCGTCAAGCACAACAACCCCTGCGGCTGCGCGCTCGGGCAGACGGGTCAAGCGGCCTACGAACGCGCCTTCGCGTGCGATCCGATGAGCGCCTACGGCGGCGTGATCGCGATCAACCGCAGCGTCGATCTCGCCTGCGCGCAGGCGCTGTCCAAGCAGTTCGTCGAGGTGCTGCTCGCGCCCGGCTTCGACGAGGACGCGCTCGGGGTGCTGACCGAGAAGAGGAACGTGCGCCTGCTGGAGCTGGCCGAGTGGCCCCCCCATCCGGGGACCACCCATGGCGGGGGGCAGGCAGGCGCGCGCGGCGAGGGGGTCGAGGAGAAGCCGGTGATCGGCGGCGTGCTCTGCCAGAGTCGCGACGCGGTGTCCGAGACGCGCGAGCAGATGCGGGTGGTGAGCGCGCAGGCGCCTGCCGAGGAGCAGTGGGGGGACCTGCTGTTCGCGTGGAAGGTGTGCCGCCACGTGCGCTCCAACGCGATCGTGATCGCCTCGGGAGGCGCCACGATCGGGATCGGCGCCGGCCAGATGAGCCGCGTGGATGCGGTGGGCATCGCGATCGAGAAGGCGCGCGCCGCCCAGCCCGGTCTGCTCGCCGGCTCGTCGCTCGCCTCGGACGCCTTCTTCCCGTTCTCGGACGGCCCGGAGCTCGCGATCGGCGCGGGCGTCACCGCGATCATCCAGCCGGGCGGGTCGGTGCGCGACGAGGAAGTGGTCGCCGCCTGCGACGCCGCCGGCGTCGCGATGGTCGTGACAGGCGTCCGCCACTTCCGGCACTGACGCCCGGTCAGGCCGCCCTTCGGCCGTCAGGCGCCCGCTGCCTCGAGGGCATACTTGCCCTGCGCCCCGTCGCTGCCCTTCACCGGGTACTCGCCCGTGAAGCACGCGTCGCAGTGCGTCGCGCGCGTGGCGCCCACCGCCTCGTACACGCCGTCCAGCGACAGGTAGGCGAGCGAGTCGCAGCCGAGCTCGGCGGCGACCTGATCGACCGTGTGCTCGTGGGCGATCATCTCCTCGCGCGTGGACATGTCGATCCCGTAGTGGCACGGGTGCTTGATCGGCGGCGCCGAGATCCTCATGTGCACCTCGCTTGCGCCCGCGTCCCTGAGCATCTGCACGATCTGGCGCGTCGTGTTGCCGCGCACGATCGAGTCGTCGACCACCACCAGCCGCTTGCCGCCCACGACCTCCGGCAGCGGGTTGAACTTCAGCCGCAGGCCGTGGCGGCGCAGCTCCTGACCGGGCTGAATGAAGGTCCGGGCGACGTAGCGGTTCTTGATGAACCCGTCGTCCTGCGGGAGTCCGGCGGCGCGCGCCAGGCCTCGGGCCGCCGCGTTGCCCGAGTCGGGCACGGGGATCACGAGGTCGGCCTCGGCCGGCGCCTCGCGCGCCAGGATCTCGCCCATGCGTCGGCGCGCCACCTGCAGCGCCTGGCCGTTCATGCGCGAGTCGGGACGCGCGAAGTAGATGTACTCGAACACGCAGAACGCCTTGCGCGCGTCCGGCTGCACGCGGCGGCTCTCAAGGCCCTGCTCGCCGAGCGTCACGATCTCGCCCGGCTGCACGTCGCGCACGAACGTCGCCCCGATGATGTCGAACGCGCACGACTCGGACGCGACGCAGTAGCGCCTCGGTTCGCCCCCCACGGACTCCCCATCCCCCCCCAAGGGGGGGGCGGGATGAGTTGAGATTTGGGCGAATTCCCCATCCCTGGTGGGGACCTCATGGGGGGCGGGATGAGTTGAGATTTTATTGGCGAGCACGCCGAGCGCCAGAGGACGCAGCCCGTGCGGGTCGCGGAACGCCACGACCCGGTCCTTGCATATCACGACGATCGAAAACGCCCCGTTCAGGCGCGGCAGCACGTCGGCGATCGCGTCCTCGATCCGCTCCGCCGGGTGGGTCGCGAGCAGCGCCGCCACGATCTCGGAGTCGGACGTCGAGCTGAACGTCACGCCGCGCTCTGACAGCTCGTCGTGCAGCTCCACCGCGTTGATCAGGTTGCCGTTGTGGGCGAGCGCCAGCTCGCGGCTCGACCCGTTCGTGCCCGCCGAGCGCTGCACCGGCTGCGAGTTCTCCCACGCGTTCGACCCCGTCGTCGAGTAGCGCACGTGCCCGATTGCGAGCTCGCCCGCGAGCGTGCGCAGGTCGTTCTCGTCGAACACCTGGCTCACGAGCCCCAGCTCGCGCCTGGTCATTATGTTCCCGCCCCTGTCGGCCGCCGCGATCCCCGCCGACTCCTGGCCGCGGTGTTGCAGCGCGTACAGCGCGAAGTACGACAGCCTCGACACATCGTGCCCCGGCGCGTATATGCCAAACACGCCGCACTCGTCGCGCGGCCCGTCACGGTCCTCCGCGCGAGGGCTGGCAGCCCATCCGTCAGGCATTGCTCTCTTCACGCTAGCAGCGCTCACACAAACTGCCTCGGCCGAGGGAGTGTCATCCGCCGCCGTGGATGATTACTCGATATGCGTGGGGTGACGATCACACGAACAGCTCCGCCAGAGCGCCGTGGGCCCGCGCCAGCTCGGCGAGCGCCAGCTCGACGACCTCCTCGCTCGCATCGCCCAAGTCGATCCGCAGCGACTCTCCCTCAACCGTCCCGACGATCCGCACGGACGTCCGCTGCGCAAGCGCCCGCAGCGCCGCCTCGCCGCCGCTCACGACGAACGCGCCCGAGCCCTCGCCGAAGAGCGCGGCCGCGGCCGCCCGAGAGGTTCCGCTCCAGTTCTCCCCGCGTCCCGTCGCGCCGGCCGGCTCAGCCCCAAGGAGAGCCACCCCGAGCCGCACGCGCGCCCCCAGCTCGCCACCCAGGCAGCACTCCGCCAGCGCCACCGCCAGCCCGCCCTCGGCGATGTCGTGGGCGCTCGAGATCGCGCCGGCCCTCACCGCGTCGCGGATCGCGGCCTGCGCCGAGGCGACCGCCGGCACGTCGATCGCGGGCAGGCCGTCGCACAGCTCCCAGCCCCACAGCTTCGCCAGCTCGGAGGCCGCGAGCGACGGCTCGAACGGGCCGACGATCGCCACCGCGTCGCCTGCGCGCGCGAAGCCGAGGCGGCCTACCCTCCGGGCATCCGGCAGCTCGCCGACCATGCCGATCACGGGCGTCGGGTAGATCGGGCCGGCGCTCGCGCCCTCGTTGTAGAGCGACACGTTCCCCCCCACGATCGGGGCTTCGAGCGCCCTGCACGCGTCGCCGAGGCCGCGCACCGCCTCGGTCAACTGCCAGGCGACGTGCCCCTTCTCGGGGTTGCCGAAGTTGAGGTTGTTCGTCGTCCCGAGCGGCTCCGCGCCCACGCACGCGAGGTTCGACGCGCACTCGAGCACGGCCGCCACCGTGCCCGTGTACGGGTCGGCGGCCACGCGCCTGCCGTTGCAGTCGATCGACACAGCCAGCGCGCTCCCGTCTGGCAGCCGCAGCACCGCGGCGTCCGCCTGCTCGGGCCGCCTGACCGTGCGCGACTGCACGATCGCGTCGTACTGCTCGAACAGCGGCCTGCGCGAGGCTATGTTCGCCGATGACAGCAGCGCGCGCAGCAACTCGCCGCTCGTCCAGCCGCGCGTGGCGCTCGTGTCGCGCGCGCGCCGCGCGTCCCCTCTCGGGGGGTTTTGGGGGAGGAGCGCCTTCGGCGCCGGGTATGGCGTTCTGGTCGGCTTCACCGGCTCGAGGTCATACAGCGGACAGTCGTCCACGAGCGCCCGCACCGGCATGTCCCCGACCAACTCGCTCCCGCGGAACACGCGCATGCGGCCCGTGCCCGTGACCGTCCCGATCGCCGCGCCCCCCACCTCCCACTTATCGCACAGCTCCATCACCGCCGCCACGCTCTGTGGCTCCACCACGCACAGCATCCGCTCCTGGGACTCGCTCACCATGATCTCGAACGGCTCCATGTCGGCCTCGCGCAGCGGCACCTTCGCCACGTCTATGTCGATCCCAACCTCGCCCTTCGACGCCATCTCAGACGCCGAGGACGTGAGGCCGGCGGCGCCCAGGTCCTGCAGCGCCACGAGCAGCCCGCGCTCCAGCAGCTCCAGCGAGCACTCCATCAGCTTCTTCCCCTCGAACGGGTCCCCCACCTGGACTGTCGGCCTCTTGTCGTCGGCCTCGCCCATTTCAGCCGACGCCAGCACCGAAGCCCCGCCGATGCCGTCTCTGCCGGTCGAGGCTCCGAACAGCACGACCGTGTTGCCCACCCCGGCGGCCGCGCTGCGCACCAGCTTCTCGCGCGGGGCCAGTCCGAGCGCCATCGCGTTCACGAGGCAGCTCTGCTCGTAAGGCGCCTCGAAGTACACCTCACCGCCCACGGTCGGCACCCCGATCGAGTTGCCATAGTGGCCGATCCCAGCCACGGCGCGGTCGAGCAGGTAGCGCGAGCGCGATCCCGGACCGCCGGGAGTCGGAGTCGATCCGTCCGCTGGCAACGGCTCGCCGAACCGCAGCGAATCCAGCACCGCCACCGGGCGCGCACCGATCGCGAAGATGTCGCGCAGAATGCCGCCCACGCCGGTCGCCGCACCCTGAAACGGCTCGACCGCGCTCGGGTGGTTGTGCGACTCGACCTTGAAGGCGCACACGAGCCCACCGTCCACGTCCACCGCGCCCGCGTTCTCGCCCGGGCCCATCACCACGCGCGGTCCCTCCGTCGGCAGCGTCCGCAGCAGCTTCTTCGAGTGCTTGTACGCGCAGTGCTCGCTCCACAACAGCGAGTACATCGCGAGCTCGACCTTGTTCGGGGGGGCCCCCTGCTTCTCGCAGATCAGCTCGTACTCGGCCTTCGTAAGCCCGAGCGCGAGCGCGTCCTCGACGCTCGGCGGCGTCGCGGCCTCAGACACGCGTGGGCACCACTCGGGGGGGTATGTGCTCGTTTGTGGGGGGCCTGCGCGCGCGCGTGGGTGTGCGTACGCGCGCGCGTGTGAGAGCGGTCTTTTGCCGAACCTCACACACGCGCACTCTCCACCGCCATCCGCATCGACGCAAAGATGCACAGCCCATCCGTCGAGCCGGTGAGCTCATCCACAGCGTGC
>DASUDH010000062.1:0-2730 GCA_036275675.1 Solirubrobacteraceae bacterium
ACGTGCTCGATCGTCTCGCCGGCCCACGCGACGTCGAAGCTCGAGTCCTCCAGCGGCAGCGGAGCTTCGGAAGCCACCAGCCGCGCGTCGAGATCGGGGTGGCGCGCAAGCGCGCGGCGCAGGGGCTCGGCCGCGACGTCGATCGCTACGACCTCGGCTCCTGAGCGCACGAGCGCCCGCGCGAAGTGCCCCTCGCCACAGCCGACGTCGAGTACGCGCAACGGACGATCGGCGTGCTCGCGGGCGGCAGCGACCCGCTCCAGCAGGAACGCCTCGCGCAGGCGCGCATCGGCCGGGGCCAGCCCTTCGGGCACGCCCTCCCACAGGCTCTCGTGGTAGGCATGCGATGGCATCGCTCGGGTAAGGCTAGCGCGGCGCGGGGGCACAATCGGCGGGAAACACCGGGAACAATCCGCTGCTAGCCCGCGCACTGGACGCACTAAATGACTATGTTCCCTTGCGTGCGCGCCTTGTGGTTGGGACAGACGTGAAGGCGTCTCGCTCGCTGGAGCGGCAGATGGTATGAGGGTGGCCTTCGACAGCCGCCCCGCGGCAGACGTGCGCGGTATCGGCCGCTACTCGCGCTGCCTGCTGGTCGCGCTGCGCGAGACCGCCCTGGAGGACGTGGAGATCGTCGAGACGCATCGCCCCTCGGCGACAGTCCGGGCGCGTCGCGTCGACGTGTTCCACTCGCCGTGGATGGCGGGCGCGATCCTGCGCAGCCCCTGCCCGATGGTGGTGACGCTCCACGACCTCGCGGCGCTCAAGCGCGCGAGCGAGCACCTGCGCGCGGGCGTGCGTCTGCGCATGCGCCAGCTCGCCGTGCAGCGCGCGGTGCGCGTGATCGTGCCGACCGAAGCGGTGGCGCACGACGCGGTGGAGCGGCTCGGGCTGGAGCGCGAGCGGATCGCCGTGATCTCCGAGGCGCCCGACGCGACGATGTATGCGCGCTCCGAGGAGGAGGTCGCCCGTGTGCGCGAGCGTTATGCGCTACCCGAGCGCTACCTGTTGTGGGTCGGCTCGCTGCGCCATCCCGATCCGCGCAAGCATGTCGCCAAGCTCGCCGCCACTCCGCGCGAGCTGCCGCTCGTGCTCGTCGGCCCGACACGCCCGTGGGCGCACGAGCTCGAGGGCGTAACCCTCACCGGCGAGGTATCCGACGAGCAGTTGGCCGCGATCTATAGCGGCGCGCACGCGCTCGTATTGGCGTCCGAGGACGAGGGCTTCGGTCTGCCGGCCGTCGAGGCGCTGGCGTGCGGGACACCGGTCGCGGCGTGCGAGGTGCCGGCGCTGCGCGAGGTGCTGGGCGAGCGCGTCGCGTTCGTCGAGCGCGGCGACTTCAAGGCGCTGATCGATAGCGCCGAGCGCTCCCTGCGCCCCGCCCCCACGCCACCGCAATGGACCTGGCAGGACGCGGCCAGGTCGACCTGGCGCGTCTACCGCCAGGCGATCACCTTCACCGAGGGCGAGTCGCAACCGACCGGTGGGGGGATCGCCGAGCCGCGGGCAGGCGTGGAGTTGGAGTAGGGCGGAGCCGGCTCCTTGACCGGACGCGCTGTCAGTACGCCCCGCGCTGCATGATCACCGCGGGAATCGTCTTCATGAGGATCGCCAGGTCGAGTGCGAGCGACCAGCGCTCCAGGTAGATGAAGTCGAGGTGCACCAGGTCGTCGAAGTCGAGCTCCGAGCGCCCCGATACCTGCCACAGGCCGGTGATGCCCGGAAGCACGAGATAGCGCTTGCGGTGCCAGTCCGCCAGCAGTTCGAAGTCGCGCTCCGGGAGCGGGCGCGGGCCGACGAGCGACATCTCGCCGCGCACGACGTTGACGAGTTGCGGGAGCTCATCCAGCGAGAAGCGCCGCAGCAGGCGCCCGACGGGTGTGAGGCGGGGATCCGCGCGGATCTTAAAGAGCGCGCCGTCGGCCTCATTCAGCCCCTCCAGGGCGGCCTGGCGCTGCTCGGCGTCGCAGTACATGGTGCGGAACTTCAGGCACGCGAACGGGAGCTGGCCGATGCCGGGGCGCATCGAGCGGTACAGGACGGGACCGCGCGAAGAGAGGCGCACGGCGAGCACGATCGCCGCGAGCAGCGGGCTGAGCAGGAGCAGGAGCAGCGTCGCGCCGACGATGTCGAAGGTACGCTTCAGCGCGAAGTCGATCCCCTCGAAGACGGGCGGGCCGAGCTCGAACAGGGGGACGGACTGGCCGGGCACGAACTCGGCGCGCTGGATCAGGATCTCCATCGTGGAGGGCGCGATGCGCACGCGCACGCCGCGCCGGTGACACTGGTCGACGAGCTCGACCGCCCGCTCCTGAGGGAAGTCGGGGTCGGCGATGATCACCTCGTCGACGCGCTCCGCCGCGATCGTCTCCTGGAGACAGTCGAGCGTGCCCAGGCAGCGCACGCCGTTGGGCGCCAGCGGCTCGGGCGAGACGAAGCCGACGACTTCGATCGGCGAGCGGGGGGCGTCGGCGAGCGCGTGGGCGACGTCGCGGATGTGCTTGCCGGTGCCCACGAGCACCGCGCGGCGCTGGTAGCCTGCTGCCCGCAGGACCGCGCCCGTGGCGCGCTCGTACAGATAGCGCAGCGAGGTGACATACAGCAGCGCGAAGACCAGCGAGCCGTAGAAGAGGTAGTAGCTGGAGAAGTGTTCGCCGCTGACCACCGCGAACAGGAGTGCGACGAACGCGACCTCGAACAGGGACCCCACGATACGCGAGAGGCCTGGTC
>DASUDH010000063.1:0-2758 GCA_036275675.1 Solirubrobacteraceae bacterium
ACGGGCGAGCGCACCTGCTTTCACCGCGGCGAGCTCGATCCGGGCGCCCCGCACGAGACGCTGCCCGCGCTCGAGCGAACGCTGCGCGAGCGCGCGCGCGAGCGCCCCGCGGGCTCCTACACCGTCGAGCTGCTCGACAACCCGCGGCGCATCGGCGAGAAGGTGATGGAGGAGGCCGAGGAGGTGGTCCGCGCCGCCCGCGAGGAGGGCGACGAGCGCGTCAGCGAAGAGGCGGCCGACCTCGTCTACCACCTGCTCGTGCTATTGCACAGTCGCGGGTGCTCCCTGTCCGACGCGGAGCGTGTGCTCGATGAGCGCCGCTCCTAGCGCGTCCGCGGAGGTGTCCGCGAGCGCTCACAATCTGATCCCGCTACGGGAGACGCTCATCGCCGACTGCGAGACACCGGTCTCCGCATTTCTGAAGCTGCGCGAGCTTGCGCCCGGCCAGCCGACATTCCTGCTGGAGTCAGCCGAGCAGGGTCAGCGGATGGGGCGCTACTCGTTCATCGGATTCCGTCCGCGCTCGGTGTTGCGCTGGTCGCTCGGCGACCCGGGCGAGCCGTATGCGCTGGCCGCCGCCGCGGTCGCCGATTGCCGGCAGGCGCCGTTGGGAGACCTGCCGCCGTTCGCGGGTGGCGCAGTCGGCTACTTCGGCTATGACCTGGTGCGCGCGGTCGAGCCGCTCAGCGACCCCAACCCCGACGCGCTCGGGCTGCCTGACATGGCGCTGATGCTCACCGATGCGCTCGTCGCGTTCGACCACCTCAAGCACACGATCACGATCCTCGCGAACGCCGACCTCGAGGCCGAGCCGGATCCCGAGCGGGCGCACGAGGGCGCCGCCCGCACGATCGCGGAAGTGCGCGCATGTCTCGCCGGCCCGGTTCCGCAGGGCGCGAGCCCAGCGGAGACGGCGGAACGCGAGGCGCCGCGCTTTCAGTCGAACATGACACGCGAGCGCTTCGAAGCGATGGTGACGCGGATCGTCCAGTACATCTACGCGGGCGACGCCTTCCAGGTCGTGCCCTCGCAACGCTGGTCGGCGGCCGTGCCCGTCGAGGCGTTCTCGATCTACAGGGGCTTGCGCGCCGTCAATCCGAGCCCCTACATGTACTTCCTGGACTTCGGCGACTTCCAGGTCGCGGGCGCGAGCCCTGAGCCACTGCTCACCGTCACCGGCCGCCACGTCTCCACACGCCCGATCGCGGGCACCCGCCCGCGCGGCGCGAGCCCGGAGGAGGACCGTCGCATCGAGGGCGAGCTGCTCGAAGACGAGAAGGAGCGCGCCGAGCACGTGATGCTCGTCGACCTCGGGCGCAACGACCTCGGACGGGTGTGCGAGTACGGCAGCGTCACCGTGGACGAGCTGATGGAGATCGAGTCCTACAGCCACGTCATGCACATCGTCTCCTCCGTGTCGGGCACGCTGCGCGAGGACGTCGGCGCGATGGACGCATTGCGCTCGGTACTCCCAGCCGGCACGCTGTCGGGCGCGCCGAAGGTGCGCGCGATGCAGATCATCGACGAGCTGGAGTCCACTAAGCGCGGCGGATACGGCGGCGCGATCGGCTATCTCAGCTATACGGGCGACCTCGACACCGCGATCCACATCCGCACCGTCGTCGTCAAGGACGGTGTCGCCCATGTGCAGGCAGGTGGCGGCACGGTCGCGGACGCCAAGCCCGCGTACGAGTACGAGGAGTCGGTGGCCAAGTCCACGGCGGTCATAAGGGCGGTCGAGCTTGCCTGCCGGCAGGCGGACTGGGCATGACCATGATGCGACTCACGACCAGCGCCTGTGACGATCGACCTCCCCTGTGCACGCGGGCAGCCGGTGCATGAGCATGCGAGCGCTCGTCATCGACAACTACGACTCGTTCGCCTACAACCTCGTCCAGTACCTCGGCGAGCTCGGCGCCGACGTGCGCGCGGTGCGCAACGACAGGGCAACGGTCGATGAGCTGCTGAACGGCGGGTACGAGCGCTGCGTGATCTCGCCCGGACCGTGCACCCCGGACCAGGCGGGCATCTCACTGGAGCTGGCCAGGCGGATGCCAGAAGCCGGCATCCCGACGCTCGGCGTGTGCCTCGGGCATCAGTCGCTCGCTCAGGCGTTTGGTGGGCGCGTGACCCTGCACACTCCAGTCCACGGCAAGGCCACCACGATCAAGCACGACGGGCGCACGATCTTCCGGGGGCTCTCCTCGCCGCTCACGGTCGGGCGCTACCACTCGCTCGTGGTGGAGGACGAGCTGCCCGACTGCCTGGAAGCCTCCGCGCACGGGGGCGGCGTGCTGATGGCGCTGCGCCACCGCGAGCTCCCCGCCGAGGGCGTGCAGTTCCATCCCGAGTCGGTGCTCACCGACGAGGGCAAGCGGCTGCTGGCCAACTTCCTCGGCGACCCCCCTGCCTCTGGGTGACGATGCCCAACCAAATCCTCACACGCGCGATCGACGCGCTCGCGTCGCGCCGCGACCTCAGCTCGCGGGAGGCCTCCGAGGTGCTCGCCGAGATCATGCACGGCGAGGTCTCGGAGACGCAGATCGCCGCGTTCCTGATCGCGCTGCGCACGAAGGGCGAGACGGTCGACGAGCTCGCCGGGCTCGCCCGCACGATGCGCGAGCTGGCGGCTCACGTGCCCACAGAGCGCGACGGTCTGCTCGACACGGCGGGCACCGGTGGGGGACGCCGCACTTTCAACGTCTCGACCACCGCCGCGCTCGTCGCTGCCGGCGCCGGTTGCGCGGTCGCCAAGCAC
>DASUDH010000064.1:0-2791 GCA_036275675.1 Solirubrobacteraceae bacterium
CTCGCGCAGCTCGGCCTGCTCCTCGGGGGTCGGGTCCCACTCGGCGACGTCGGGCAGCTCCTCGAGCGAGCGCAACCCGAACAGCTTGAGGAACTGGGTGGTGGTGCGGTAGAGCACCGCGCCGAACTGGGAGCGCCCGGACTCTTCGACCAGCCCGCGCTCCAGCAGCATGGAGGCCGCCGAGTCGGCGCTCACACCGCGGATGCGCGCGATCTCCGGGCGCGAGACGGGCTGCAGGTAGGCGACGATCGCGAGCGTCTCGGCCTGGGCGGGGGTGAGCGCCGACGCGCGCGGGCGGCTGAGCAGGCGCCTGGCGGCGTCCTCGGCGAGCGGGTCGCTCGAGAACGTGAAGCCGCCCCCCAGCTCGCGCAGATGGATGCCACTGCGGCCGGGCGCATACCGCTCGGCGAGCTCGGCCAGCGCGGCGATCACGGTGAGCTCGTCGGCCGCGGCCGCATCGGCGAGCTCCTGCGGGCTGAGCGGGTCGGGCGCGAGGAACAGCAGCGCCTCGATCACGCGCACGGTGACGGAGTCGGGCTCAGGCAGCCCCTCGATGGCCGGCGCGCTCGCGACAGCGGCGACCGACTCGGCGTCCTCGGGCTCGGCCTCCCGGCTGGTAGCCCTCATCTGGTCTGACTCTACGTCTACGTCCCTGACTTGCACACGGTCTTGATCGGCAGGCGGCTGCTCATCCTCAAGCGGCGGTCGATCCTGTCCCCGCTCGCCTGCGCCCTTGTGGGTGTCGCTCAACCCGCGAGCCCTCCGGTGCGTGCCCGCAGCGGTTCGCTTGCCTGCTTGTGCCCATTAGGGTGGGCCCCAGGGGGTGTGCCTCGCCATGGGGTAGCGGCGGCGACCGCGTGGACGGCTATCTCGCCGAAGCTCTCGTCCTGCTCCCACCAGGCCTCGCCGCGCTTGTAGAGCTCCAGCAGCGCGAACACGGTGACGGCGATGGTCATGCGATCCTCGCCGCGCACGGCCTCCTCGAAGCTGAAGCGCCCGCGGCGCAGCAGCCCGCGCAGGTGGTCGAGGCGCTCGGCGACGGTGACGCGCGTCGTCGAGAGGTGGCGCAGGCTGATCGTGGGCGGCATCCGCAGCAGCCGTCCGAGCGCCTCGCCGAGCACCGCCGGGTCCTGCGAGCCGTCCGTCGGCACGACGATCGCGCGGCGCAGATGGGCCGGGAGCGGGGCGCTGCGGAAGCGCACGCCCCGCTCGCGCTCGAAGAGCTCCAGCAGGTGGGTGGAGGCGGAGCGGTAGCGGCGCGCCTGCAGCATCCGCTCGAGCAACTCCTCGGCGGCCTCCCCCGGTTCGATGTCGAGCAGCTCCTCACCGTCGTCGGCGAGCATCAGGCGCGACTTCAGTTCGAGCAGGGCGGCGATCAGCACGATGAACTCGGTAGCGGTCTCCAGGTCCAGCTCACCGCGACCCTCCAGGTGGTCGAGGTAGGCGAGCACGACGTCCGCCAGCTCGAGCTCGAGCAGGTCCACCTCCTCACGCAGGACGAGCGCGAGCAACAGGTCGAACGGGCCGCTGAATATCTCGAGGTCGAGGTCGAGCGCGGGGAGCGTCACCGCTCAACCGTACCGATCGCTCCCGACGGCTTGTGCCCGGAGGGTGCGCGAGCCGCGTTGTGTCCGGATCGTCGCAATGCCACCTTCAACCGGCGCCTTGGACTCTCAGCGGGCGGCTCGGATCGGACGCGGCGGGCCGACGCCCATGCGCTCGCGCACGTCGACGAGGGTCTCCGAGGCGATCGCCCGCGCGCGCTGCGCTCCGTCCGCAAGCACGCTCTCCAGGGCATCCTCGTCGGCGCGCAGCTCCACGTAGCGCTCGCGGACCGGCGCGAGCATCTCGACGACCGCCTCGGCGACCGCGGCCTTGAGGTCGCCGTAGCCGCGCGCGTCGCGCATCTCCGCTTCGACCTGTTCTGGCGTGAGGCCGCGCGCGACAGCCAGGATCTCGATCAGGTTGGAGACGCCCGGCTTCTCCGGCCCGCGCTCGATCTCCTTACCCGAGTCTGTGACGGCGCCCTTCAGCTTCTTGGCGATCGCCTGCGGCTCGTCGAGCACATACACGGTCCCCTGACCACCCGCTGCGCCGGCGGCGCCCGTGGTGGACATCTTGCGCGTGGGGTCCTGCAGGTCCATGATGCGCGCGCCGACCTCGGGGATACGGTGCTCGGGCACGACCAGCACTTCTTCGCCGCCGCCGAAGCGCGCGTTGAAGCGGCGCGCCACGTCGCGCATCAGCTCGAGGTGCTCGCGCTGGTCCTCGCCGACCGGGACCTCGTGGGCGCGGTAGGCGAGCACGTCGGCCGCCTGCAACACCGGGTAGACGAGCAGGCCAGCCGAGATCAGCTCGCGCTGCTGGACGGACTTGTCGCGGAACTGGTGCATGCGCTGCAGGCGGCCCAGCTCGGTCACCGAGCAGAGCAGCCAGCACAGCTCGGCGTGCTCGTGGACGTCCCCCTGACGGAAGAGGATGCAGCGCGCCGGGTCGAGACCGGCGGCGAGCAGCAGCGCAGTGAGGTCATAGACGCTGCGGCGCAGCTCGGCGGGCTCGTAGGCGACGGTCGTGGCGTGCAGGTCGACGATGCAGTAGAGCGCTTCGCCGCGATCCTGGCCCTGCACGTACTGGCGGATCGCGCCGATGTAGTTGCCCAGGTGCTTGCGCCCCGTGGGCTGGATGCCGGAGAAGATCCTCACTTCGCCCGGCAGGCTAGCGGCGCGGCCCTACGTCACGCGTGTGTCCCCCGCGTGTAGCGCGAGGCGGCGCTCTCGTCGTGATGCAGCAC
>DASUDH010000065.1:0-2869 GCA_036275675.1 Solirubrobacteraceae bacterium
AACATCACGCTGCCGCACGACCAGTACCCGAACCCCTACATCACCCCGGAGCTGTGCTTCCGCACGCATTACTTTGCCGTGCGCAAGGTGCACTTCTTGCTGCGGGCGAAGGCGCTGGTCGCCTTTCCGGGCGGGTATGGGACGTTCGATGAGCTGTTCGAGACCCTCGCGCTGATCCAGACGCGCAAGATCAAGCCCCTCCCCGTCGTGCTGGTGGGCGAGCGCTACTGGCGCCGGGCGTTCGACGTGGACTTCCTGGTGGACGAGGGCGTCATCGATCAGGAGGATCGCGATTTGTTCTGGTTCGCCGAGACCGCCCAGGACATCTGGGACGGCATCGTCCATTGGCACGCGGAAAGCGGGGCGTCGGCGCCGTGACGCGTAAGTCGCTTGCCCTGATCGTACTCGCGCTCGGCGGACCTTTGGCGCTGCAGGCGCAGGCGCAGCCGTCGCGCCGCTGGGGCGTCGGTGCGGGCGCCGGCCTGACCGTGCCCCTAGGCTTCTACAGCTCGACCGACAATCCCGGCGTTCATGCGCTGGCGTACTTCACGTATTCCGTACGCCCGGCGTTCAGCCTCGGTCTGGACGTCGGCAGCGCCTGGACCCCGCACAAGGCGAGCGGCCACACGCACCTGGACGAGATCCTGGTGGACGGCGTCTGGCACCCTGGCGAGCGCCGGGCCTCGCCCCGCCCGTTCCTGCTCGCGAGCATCGGCGCCGTCAACGTGGACACCGACAACCCGAGCAAGGGCGCCTTTGCGTGGGGTGGAGGGGGCGGGATCTCGGTCGGGCACGGGGACGCGCGAGTCTTCTTCGACGCGCGTTTCGTGCGGATTCAGGCGAGCGGCGGCGCCCTCAGCGTCATTCCGATCACCGTGGGGTTCGCGACGCTCGCTCCCTGAGCGACGCCGAGCGAGACCACGATCGTGCCGCCGGGGCGCGGCGCCGCGGCCGGGCCTTGGCCGGCTTGCGCGCCGGCCAGGTGGGAATGACGAGCAACGACGCCGGCAAGGCGTTGACGAGACGCTCGGTGGTGCTGCCGATGAGCACGCGCTCAACCAACCCCTTGCCGTGCGACCCCACCACGATCACGTCCGCGGGCCAGCTCGAGGCTTCGCCCACGATCGTTTCGGCGACCGGGCCCACGCGCAGCACCCGGTCCTCGGGGTCGAGTTTCCCGAGTGGCGCCGTGAGGCGATCGAACGCCTGCCGTGACCGCTCCTCGAAGCTCTCTTGATCGAGCGCGTCTACCAGCCCGAACATGAAGCGCAGAGGTTGAACGGCGTGGACGACGCGCAGCCGTGCGCCGAGCAGCCCGGCGAAGTGCTGGGCCGCCCTGAGGGTGGGGATGGACGCGGTCGAGAGATCCACCGCCGCGAGCACGCGTGTGGAGGGGATCTCCGACGGTCCGACGACGAGCAACGGCACATCGAGCTGGCGCACGAGGTAGCGGGCCGTGCTCCGGCCCGCGGCTCGCGCGAGCTTGCCGTGATGTCTGCCGCCGAGGACCACGAGCGCGGCTTGTCGCTGGCGCGCGACGTCGGCGATCGCGATCGCCGCCGGGCCGGTCCGCACCTCGAGGGTCCGGCGCGCCGCGGGCGGGACTACCGGCTTGAGGAAGCGCTCGATTCCCGCGCGTGCGTCACGGATCAGCGCCTCGCGAATCTGGAGAGGCAGCTCCGGGCCTTGCTCGAGGCCCTCGGCCAGCCAGAGGTCGGGGACGGCGTGCACGGGGACGAGGTCGGCATGTGCCGCCTTGGCGATCCTCCACGCGAGTGCGATGGCACGGCGCGACTCCGGGGAGCCGTCCACGCCGACCACGATGGGCCCCTGTCCCTGGATCATGGCACGCCTACTCCTGCCGGAACCGGAGCAGCGCCGCGAGTCCGTCGATCGCTTTCGCGGTGTCGGGCTCGGCCACGACGAGGACCGCGGCGTCCTGCGCCCGCGCGTCCGCGATCGCTTCGCCCACCAGGTCGCGCACGGGGATCGGGTCGCCCTCCCCCCGGCAGTCGCTCGCCGACAGCACCAAGCGCCCCGAGCCCGCGCAGCGGAAACCGGTGCCGCGCACGTCGGAGCGAACGAGCAGCGTGCGCACCTGCCGCCTGGCCAGCGCGGCCAGGACGGCCCGCGTGCCGTTCTCGGCCCGGCCGGTGCCCACGCCCTCGAGCACTCCGCTCACGACCGTGCGCTCCGCGTCACGGCGGTGCTTTCGGCTCAACGCCAGAGCCACGTCCCGAACCTTCGCCGGCGTCACCTCGGTCGGATTGAGCTTGGCGCTGCCGATCACCTGCTCCGCCAGCGCGGAGGGCAGGCATTCCCGCAGCGCGCGAGCCGTAGTCCCCGGACCCGCGAGCACGACGCCCGCCAGGGAGCGGGCGCCCTGCAGCTCCATGAGCCGGTCCACGATCCCCGCATAGTGGCGGCGCTCCTCTTCCCGGATCCGGCCGTGGAAGGCGTGTTCACCCCATCCGGGGCCTCCCTGACGGTCGCTGTGGAACTTGCCGCCGCGCATCGCCGGCGAATGGAGCGAGGGCAGCTCGACCGTCTCCGCCGCGGTGATCTCGAAGAACCGCGCGTGCGCGCGGTCGAGGACCACGGCGATCACCGGCTCTCCCGGGAGGCGTTCGGAGGGGGTCAGCGTCGCGGTAGTCACATGGCCTCCATGGGCTGCGGGGTCTCGGGCTTCGGCTCCGGCAGCTCGGTGAGCGTGGCCTCCGTGAGCAGCAGCACGCTCGCGACGGAGACGGCATTCTCGAGCGCGACCCGAACCACCTTCGTGGGGTCGATGATGCCGGCCTCGACGAGGTCCACATATTCGTTCTTCGCCGCATCGAACCCGAAGTTGCCGCTGCCGGCCCGCATGCGG
>DASUDH010000066.1:0-6514 GCA_036275675.1 Solirubrobacteraceae bacterium
CGCGCGGGCAGCCCTGCGCGCACGGAGGCGGCAGGCGCATCCGGCCCCGCCGGCCGGTTGCGCTCTTCGCGCACGATGTAGAGCGGACGGTGCTTGACCTCGTCGTAGATGCGTCCGACGTACTCGCCGATGACACCGAGCGCGATCAGCTGGACGCCGCCGAGCAGGAGGATGAGGATCGTGATCGTGCCGAAGCCGGGGAGGTAGGAGTCGGCGAAGTGAAGACCGACGACCACGGGGATCGCCACGAACGCGACGCCGGCGGAGAGCAGGCCGACGTACGTGGCGAGTTGGAGCGGAAGGTGCGAAAAGGAGGCGATCGCGTCGAGCGAGAAGCGGATCATCTTGCGCAGCGTGTACTTCGTCTCGCCGGCGATGCGCGCGTCGCGCTCGTAGGAGACGGCGGTCTGGGTGAAGCCGACCCATACGGTCATCCCGCGCAGGAAGCGCGAGCGCTCGGTCATCGCCAGCAGCGCGTCGAGCGCGCGGCGGTCGAGCAGGCGGAAGTCGCCGGAGTTCGGCTCGAGGTCGACCTGGGCGAGCTTGTCGAAGAGCTTGTAGAACCACGAAGCGGTGGCGAGCTTGAAGGCGGTCTCGCCCTCGCGCTGCTCGCGCACCGCATAGACGACGTCGGAGCCGCCCTCCCACTGCTCGACCATGCGCGGGATCAGCTCGGGGGGGTCTTGTAGGTCGGCGTCGATCATCGCGACGACATCGCCGGCGGCGTGCTCGAGCCCGGCCGTGAGGGCGGCCTGGTGGCCGAAGTTGCGCGAGAGATGGATGACTCGCACGCGCGGGTCGGCAGCGGCCATGCGATCCAGCAACTCAGGCGTCGCGTCGGAGCTGCCGTCGTTGACGAGCACGAGCTCGAACGTGTAGTCGGCGACGGCAGCGCACGCGCGCTTGACGAACGCCTCGACGAGCTCCTGCTCGTTGTAGACGGGGGCGACGACGCTGAGCAGTGCCGGGACGCGCGCGCGGATGTCCTGCATGTTTCCTTTCAAGGATGGCGAAGCTGGTTAAGTACGACTATGAGAAGAGTAGGGGACAGGGCCGTGGGCGTGCTGAGGATGCCCGTGCTGTGGCAGTTCGTGAAGTTCGGGATCGTGGGCATCTCGAACACGCTGCTGTTCTTCGCCACCTACACCCTGCTGCTGAAGGGCTTCGGGGTCTGGTATCTGGCGGCGTCGGGCATCGGGTTCGCGGTGGGGGCGGTAAACGGCTTTCTGCTGAACCGTGCGTGGACGTTCAAGGGCCATCAGGGGGATGCGCTGACGCCGGTGCGCTGGTGTGTCGTGCAGGGTTGCGGGCTTGCGCTCAACGAGGGATTGCTCTACTTGTGCGTGGATGGCATCGGGCTGGACAAGCTGATCGGCCAGGCGATCGCGATCGCGGTGGTGGTGGTGGTCACCTTCACCGCCAACCGCGCGTGGACGTTCAGAGGCCACGCAGAGGCGGCCCTCGCGGAGACGACGGTCGACCCGTAGCGCGCGGCGGGCGGGCAGCGGGCTCATCCGGTCCCGGCTCCTGTTGTTGTTTTTGGGAGACAAGGTTCGCTTAGCTCCCGCTGTGGGGCTCGCGTCGCCGGTCACTACGCCTGCCGGACGCGGCCGTGCTCTTTTAGAGGCTCAGCGGAATACGGCGAGCAGCGAGAGTCCGGCGGGGATCGATCCTCCGCGCCCGATGACGGCGGCCTCCAGGTGCAGGGGTTGGCGCAGGGCCCAGTTGAGTGGTGCGGGGGGCACCCACAGGTCGAGGCTGGACTTCGTGGTGGATGGCTTGAAGCGCTCCAGCTCGCGCAGCAGGATCGCGATGGGGAGCAGCAGCGAGTTGAAGTGGGTGGAGCGCTCGATCCGCCAGCCGGCGTGCTCGGCAGCGGCGAGCAAGGTGCGGCGGCTGTAGCGGCGATGGTGGTGGTTGACCTCGTCGTGGCCGCTCCACAGCCACTGGTAGGCGGGGACTGTCACGAGCAGGGCGCCCCCAGGCTTGGTGACGCGGCGCAGCTCGCCGAGCGCGCCCACGTCGTCCTCGAGATGCTCGATCACGTCGAGGCTGACCGTCAGGTCGAAGGCGGCGTTGTCGAAGGGCATGTCCATCACAGAGCCCTCCAGCACCTCGCCCACCTCGCGCGCGCGAGCTACCTGCACGCTCGTGTCGGACAGCTCGACGCCCGTCACGGAGCCGTGGCGCGCGAGCTCGACCATGTTGCGACCGCTGCCGCACCCCGCGTCCAGGATGCGCGCCTGCTCGGGCAGCCCGAGCCGCTCGATCGCGCGCTCGAGCACGTGGCGGCGTCCCTGATACCACCAGTGGCGGTCCTCGGCGCGGTGCGTTTGCAGCTCGTACTCCAACTCCATCCAAGAGGCATCTTTCACGAATGGGCGGCGGCGCGCGGCGCGACCCTGGGACAGGGCCTACTCGACGAGTGATGTGAGGCGCTGGGTGATGTGGTCTGAAGGGCCCAGCAGGCCCTTCAGCCATTGGATCGCCAGAGGGACATCTCCCGCGTCCGACTCGACGATCGCCTCTATGTCGGCCCAGTCCTTCGTGCGATTGAACAGCGCCTTGAACACGATCAGGGCTGTGCATCCGAGCACAGGGATCGTATGGTCTTCAAACGAGACCCAGCGGACTTCGCCCGCGAACTGCTCGTGAAGCTCGTGAACATTCAAGAAGACGTCGATCGGGGTGTCCTCCCACCAGAGGCGTACCTGGCCCTCCCGCCGGGCCGCCTCCACGTCCATCGGTCGGACTGTTACTTCGTCGGGGAGTGCTCGCAACACCTCGGCGGCGTTGTGAGGCTCGCTGAAGATGTTCACGTCCAGATCGCGTGTGCCACGCGGCTCTTCGGTGCAATACGCCAGCGCGATTGCGCCCCCGAACGCGTGGGGCAACTGGGCTCGCGTCAGCGCCTCGTGGACCGCGAGCAGCCGCTGACCCAGGACGCTCATCCGCCAAGACGGCTGAGCGGCGGGTAGGAGAGCGGGCCGCGGCGCTTGCTCGGCAGCGCCTCCGCGAGATCCAGTACCTGGGCAAGCAGTCGGCCCGCTCGGTCTGGATCTACAGGATTGGCGGCTGGCGCTATCTCTAGCTTCAGGTTGGCTGCCGCCGCGATGCGCGCGAGTGCGTTCACGCCCGGCTGGCGGTTGCCTCGCTCATAAGCGTTTACGACCGAACGCGGCATGTATGCCCGGCGCGCCAATTCGGCTTGCGTGAGACCGCTTCGGCGGCGGATCGCGCCGATCAGATCGCTTGCCGATGAACGCTGCGTCATAGTCTCATGTTAGCGGATTAGCTAACATAAACCAAAGCTACCGGTCACGTGCTTCGTTTGGCTCGTGCCGCCCACATCGAAGAATCGGAGCCGGGTCTGCGCCCTGGCTGGACCTGAGCGTCGTCCGGACCACCGCCGTGCCGTAGACTTGCCGGACCGCTTTCGACGCACTCGTCAAAGAAGAGGAGGCCGGGTTTAATGTCCGTCCCAGTCGAGGGCTACCGGCTGAAGGGGATCTCCTCCAAGGCCTATGAGCATCCGGCCGACCGCGCGGCGACGGCGGCGCTGAAGTCGATCCCTTACCTGGACACGGTCGTGCGCAAGCTGATCGAGCTCGGGTACGAGCGCGCGCTGCGCCAGGCCTATCTCGGCTCATCGGTGCGCCTCGGCGAGGAGCAGCTCGCCGATGTCTGGCTGGCTCACATGCGCGCCTATGCCACGCTCGACTTGGAGCCTGTGCCCGACCTCTACCTGACCCAGGTTCCGATCGCCAACGCTGTCACGATCGGCGCTGGACGTCCGATCGTGGTCGTCCAATCGGGGCTCGTCCAGCTGCTCGACGTGGAGCAGTTGCGCGCCGTGTTCGCCCACGAGGCGGGACACGTGCTCTCAGATCACGTGCTCTACCGGACCGCGCTCATTATTCTCATGCGGCTCAGCTCGATCCCTGGCATCCCGCTGCCGCTGCTGCCGGTGCGCGCGGCGCTGATGGAGTGGTTCAGGGCGACCGAGCTGAGTTGCGATCGCGCCGCTGCGCTGGTGACGCGCGACCCGCTGACGGTGTGTCGCACGCTGATGGTGGTCGCCGCGGGCGCTGAGGCCGAGCGCCTCGATCTCGATGTGTTCATGCGCCAGGGCATCGACTACCGTGAGAAGGGCTCGGGCCTGGAGCGGCTCTCGAGGCTGCTGCTCGACCTCAACATCACGCACCCGATGCCCGTCCGTCGTGTGCACGAGTTGATGGAGTGGGTCAGGGCCGGCGACTACGACCGGATCGTCGGCGGCTCCTATGTCACGCGCGACGAGCCCGTCAAGCCGCGCGAGGAGGCCGGTGACGCCGTCGCGCATTACTCGGAGCGCTTCCGCGAGATGTTCCGCGAGGCTGGCGAGTCCGTAGGCGACATCGGCCAGCAGCTCAGCGACTGGCTCCGTCGCAACCGCGACGGCGAGTAGCCCGTTCGTCCATATACGGCCGTTTTGGCAGAGTCACGTCGTAGGCTTGGGCGATGAAGACGACCCTTGTCATCACCGTCCGTCGCTGCAGTCCCGCGCTGCTGGCGCTCTGTGTCTGCTGTCTGGGGCTCGTCTGCGGGTCGGCGCGGGCTGACCCGCTGTTGCCGCCTGGACATGGCATCTTCACCGGGCTGACCGGCGGATCTTCGCGTGCGTTCGAAGGAGAGGTCGGCAAGCACCCCGCTGTCGAAGGAGTGTTCGTCACGTGGGGTAGGCGCTTTGAGTCGGCGTTCGGGCAGGCCTCCTTCAACCATTCCCGTCTGATGCTTCACATCTCCACCGCTCAGGGCTATGGGGCGCCCGAGCAGATCACCCCGCGCGCGATCGCCCAGGGGCAGGGGGACCGCTACCTGCTGAGCCTCTCTGCTCGGATCGTGCGGGGTGGCGCCCCCGTCTACATACGCCTGTTCCCCGAGATGGACAACGCCAACAACGCCTACTGCGCGTTCAATCAGGATGGGTCGCCGCGCGGGGCCTCGCACTCACCCGCCAGCTTTCGCGCGGCGTGGCGGCGCGTGGTGCTCATCCTGCGCGGTGGGCCGGTCGCGGCGCTCGACGCGCGCATGCACGCGCTTGGACTGCCACCCGTGCGCGGCACGAGCGCTGCGGCGCTGCCGCGCCCGCGGGTTGCATTCCTGTGGGTTCCGCAGACGGCGGGCACGCCCGACACTCCGGCCAACGGCCCGCAGCCCTACTACCCTGGTGACGCTTATGTCGACTGGGTGGGCACCGACTTCTACAGCCGCTTCCCCAACTTCAGTGGGCTGCGGCGCTTCTACTCAGAACACCTAGGCAAGCCGTTCGCGTTCGGCGAGTGGGCGCTTTGGGGAGGGGACAGCCCCGAATGGGTCGCCAGCCTCTTCTCGTTCATGGCCACCCACCCTAATGTGCGCATGGTGCTCTACAACCAGGGAGAACGCCCCGACGGTCCATTCCGGCTCACCCATTTCCCGAACGCGCGCCGTGCAATCAGGCAGCGACTCGCCTCCGTGCGCTTCCTGGCCTTCGCGTCCGAGTGGGCAGTCCCAGCGCGTGCCCGGCGCTCTGCCCGGATCGCGCGACGCTCCTCCGCGGAGGGGTCGGGACCCCATTCGCTCCACCCGCGGGTCGCACGACGAGCCTCCAACGCGGAATCGCAGACCTACCTGCAGATCGCCGAAGTGGGCGTCACGCGCGCCGAGCGCCTGTGGCGCGATCGGCGGCTCGGCTGGTATGACAGCCGTCTCGGCGATCGCGCTCGCTATCCGCTCGCCACGATCTGGGACGTCGCTCCCCTGTTCGAGGCGCTCGATGCGATCGACATCGCCGCGCCCTCCGCGGCGCATCGGGCGGCCGTCGCGGCGTTTGCACGCGGGGCCGAGCGCTACTACGACGCCACTCTGCGTCCCATACCCGGCTTCGCGCCCTACCCGGGCGATCGCGGCCAGACGCGCGTGTGGTTCGACGACAACGGCTGGTGGGGGTTGGCGTTCCTCGACGCCTACCGCGCGACCGGCATCCCCCGCTACCTGCGCGATGCGCAACGCGCTTTCGCGTTCATCGCCGCAGCGGGCTGGAACAACGCCGGCGGCGGGCTGTGGTGGAACACGTCCCACCCCTACCTCGCCGGCGAGCCGCTCGCCGCGGGATCGCTGCTCGGGGGGCTGCTCTTCGAGCTCACCCGCAAGCCGTTCTATCGCAACCAGGTCCTCGAGTTCCTGAGTTGGGCAGACGCCAACTTCCTCACCGAACGCCGCCTCTACAAGCGCACGGGCTTCGACCCAACGCCCACCCCTTACATCGAGGGGACACTCGCCGAGGCCCATCAGGCGCTCTGTGAAACGGGCATCACCGAGTCGTGTGGGCGTGCCGCCCAACTCGCCGACGCCTCCGCGGCACGCTTCTCGGATAGGCTCGACATGGGTCCTCAGTTCGACACGATCTACCTGCACTGGATGCTCCTCTACGGCAACCAGCGCGGCGATCCACGTTGGCGAGCGCTCGCCACCGAGATGGTCACCCGCGCGC
>DASUDH010000067.1:0-5201 GCA_036275675.1 Solirubrobacteraceae bacterium
CCGTGCGACTGCCGGCGCGCCGCCGCGCCCGCTCCAGCCCGGCAGCTGCTCGGGGCCCTCGCCGAAGCCGGGCTCGGCGAGCGCGCGCACGATCTGGCGCATGCGGTCGGGGCGGAAGTTGAAGCAGATGACGCTGTCGTCTGGCCGGATGCGCGCCTCCCCGCCGACGAGCGTGGGCTCGACGAACTCGTCGGTCTCACCCCGCTCGTAGGCGTCGCGCAGCGCGCGCTCGCCGCTGTGCGCGGGAATCGATCCCGCCCGCCCGCGCCCGTGGACGAGCATGTCGTAGGCGCGCTGCGTGCGCTCCCAGCGGCGGTCGCGATCCATCGCCCAGTAGCGCCCCACGACCGACCCCACGCGCACGCCCGAGGTTTGATCGAGCTCCGCGAGGTAGCCGGCACCCGCGTGCGGGAGCGTGTCGCGCCCGTCCGTAAACGCATGCACCACCAGGTCGGCCGACGGCGCGAGCTCACCCGCCAGCGCGATCAGCGCGCGCAGGTGCTCGAGCGAGGAGTGCACCCCGCCATCGGACACAAGCCCGAGCAGATGGATGCGGGGAGGCGCTTCGCCGGCTGACACCGGTTGCACGCCCGCCAATGCCCCAGCCGTGCCCGCCTCGCCGTCTACGCCGGCTGACACCCGCGGCACGCCCCCCAATCCTCCCTCCCCCCCACCCGCCTTTCCCTGCGCGCCCGCTGAGGCGCCGAACGCCGCGCGCAGGACGGGATTGCGAGCGAGCGACCCATCGGCGATCGCCTCGTCGATGCGCACGAGGTCCTGCTTGACGACGGCTCCCGCCCCGAGGTTGAGGTGACCGACCTCGGAGTTGCCCATCTGCCCCTCCGGCAGGCCCACGGCGGGGCCGCACGCGGCGAGCGTCGTGTGGGGGAAGGACGCCCACAACTCGTCGAACACGGGTGTGCGGGCGAGCGAGACGGCGTTGCCGGGGCCGGGCGGGGCCAGGCCCCAGCCGTCGAGCACCACGAGGCAGGCGCACGGCGCCGGCAGCCCCCGCGGGTCCCCTCCCTCGCTCATGGCTGCGCGGCGGCCACGATCTCGGCGAACGACTCGGCGTCGAGCGAAGCTCCGCCGACGAGTGCGCCGTCGACGTCGGGCAGGGCGAGCAGCTCGGCGGCGTTCTCGGGCTTGACCGAGCCGCCGTACAGAATCCGCACACGCTTGGCCGCCTCGGCAGAACGCCCCTCCACGAGCGCACGCACGAAGGCTATCGCCTCCTGCGCCTGCTCGGGCGTCGCGACCCGGCCGGTGCCGATCGCCCAGATAGGCTCGTAGGCGATCACGACGTCAGCGAGCCGCTCGTCGGCGACCCCGGCGAGATCCTCGCCGATCTGGTAGCGGAGCTTGCGCTCGGTGTCGCCGCCATCGCGCTCGGCCTCCGTCTCCCCTACGCACAGGATCGGCACCAGCCCGGCAGCGAGCGCGGCGGGGGTCTTCAAGGCAAGCGCCCTGTCGGTCTCGCCGAACAGCTCCCGGCGCTCGGAGTGGCCAAGCACGACCCCACTTACGTCGCGCTCTGAGAGCATCGGCGCGGACACCTCTCCGGTGTAGGCCCCCTCGGGCTCTTGGTGCATGTTCTGCGCGTATACCTCGACTCGTGAGCCGCGCGCGCTGTCGACCATTGCGCGCAGGTCGGTGAACGGGACGCACACGGCGATGTCCACCCCGCTGACGCTGGAGACGCGCGGGAGCAGCGCCTGGATGTACTCCTCGGCCTGCGATTCGGTCTTGTGCATCTTCCAATTGCCCGCGATCAAGGGGGCGCGCGCGGAGGACATCACGCCACCCTGGCGCCGTCGAGCGCGTGGATCCCGGGGAGCGTGCGGCCCTCGACGAGCTCGAGCGTGGCGCCACCGCCGGTGGAGAGATGGTCGACGGTGCCCTCGAGGCCGAAGCGGGCGAGCGCGGCCGCCGAGTCTCCGCCGCCGACGACCGTGACTCCCGGGGCGGCGGCAACGGCCCGCGCGACGGCGCGCGTGCCGGCGGCGAACGGCTCCATCTCGAAGGCGCCCATCGGGCCGTTCCAGAAGATGGTGGCGGCGAGCGCTATCTCGCGCGCGTAGCGCTCGGATGTGGCGGGTCCGATGTCGAGGCCCATCCAGCCGTCAGGCACGTCCAGGCCCACCTCCCCCCCGTATGGAGGGGCGAGCACGCGGCGCTCGGCGCTCTCGGCGAAGCGGTCGCCGAGCACGAGGTCGCTGGGGAGCTCCAGGCGCGCCTGTCTGGGTAACGCGGCCTGGGCGAGCGCGCGAAACGCGTGCTCGATGTCGGCGGCGTCGCACAGCGAGTCGCCTACCTCATGGCCCTGGGCGGCGAGAAACGGGAAGCACATCGCCCCGCCGATCATGACGACATCGGCGAGCGCCAGAAAGCGGTCGATGACGGCGATCTTGTCGGCCACCTTGGACCCTCCGATGACGGCCGCCAGCGGGCGCTCAGGACTCTCGAGGATGCCGCTCAAGGTGTTGATCTCGCGTTCGAGCAGGCGTCCGGCGGCGCACGGCAGCAGCTCGGCTACGCCGGTCGTGCTTGCGTGAGCGCGGTGGGCGGCACCGAAGGCGTCGTTGACGTAGGCGTCGCCGAGCTCTGCGAGGGCACGGGCGAAGTCGGGGTCGTTGGATGTCTCGCCGGGCATGAAGCGCACATTCTCGAGCACGAGGATCTCACCGTCTGAAAGCTCGTCCGCGAGCGCGAGCGCTCGCGCTCCGACGACTTCGGGGGCGAGCGCAACGCGCGCGTCCGTCAGCTCGCGCAGGCGCGCGACCACCGGGGCGAGCGACAGGTCGGCCTCGGGCCTGCCCTCGGGGCGCCCCAGGTGCGATACGAGCACGAGCCGCGCTCCGCGCGCGCGGAGCTCTTCGATCGTGGGCAAGGCCTGGACGATGCGCGTGTCGTCGGCCACCGCCCATGAGCCGCTGTCGTCGGTGGTCATGGGCACGTTGAAGTCGACGCGCACGAGCACGCGCCTGCCGCGTACTTCGAGCTGGTCGAGGCTTCTCATCGTCTCGGCGCGCCGGCGGGCGAGCGTTCGCGCAGGCTCACAGGACCCGTTGGACGAGGTCGACGAGGCGGTTGGAGTAGCCCCACTCGTTGTCGTACCAGGCCACCACCTTGAGCATCGTGCCGTCGATCACGGAGGTGAGCTGCGAGTCGACGATCGAGGAGTAGGGGGATCTAATGATGTCGCTGGAGACGATCGGGTCCTCGGTGCAGGCCATGATGCCCTGCAGGGGACCGCTCTCGGAAGCGGCCTTCAGCGCCGCATTGATCTCTTCGACGCTCGTGTCGCGTGAGCACTCGACCGTGAGGTCGACGACCGATCCGGTGGGCACGGGGGCGCGCACGGCGAAGCCGTGGAGCTTGCCCTGCAGCTCGGGGATGACGAGACCGATCGCCTTGGCGGCGCCCGTGGAGGCGGGGATCAGGTTGATCGCGGCGGCGCGGGCGCGGCGCAGGTCTTTGTGGGGAAGATCCTGCAGGCGCTGGTCGGCAGTGTAGGCGTGGATCGTGGTCATCAAGCCGTGCTTGACGCCCACCGTGTCGACCAAGACCTTTGCGACGGGCGCGAGGCAGTTGGTGGTGCAGGAGGCGTTGGAGATGACTTCGTGGGTCTCGCGGTCATAGGCCTCCTCGAAGTTGACGCCGAGCACGACGGTCACGTCGGGCTCGGTCGCGGGCGCAGAGATGACGACCTTCTTGGCCCCACCGGCGAGGTGCTTGGCTGCATCCTCGCGCTTGGTGAACAGGCCAGTGGACTCGATCACGACGTCCGCTTCGAGCGACCGCCACGGGAGCGTGGCGGGGTCGCGCTCGGCGAGCACGCGCAGCTCGCGTCCATCGACGACGATGGTCTGGTCGTCGCGCATGGCGATCTCGCCCGGGTAGGGGCCCAGGATCGAGTCGTACTTGAGCAGATGGGCGAGCGTGTGGCAGTCGGTGAGGTCGTTGACGGCGACCCATTCGATCTCGTGTGCGTCAGACCGGGCCATTGCGGCGCGGAACACGTTCCGGCCGATGCGGCCGAATCCGTTGATTCCCACGCGTACGGGCATGCACAGCCTCCTGATGTGAAAAATGAACGATGCCGAGCGTCCAGAGCCTCGCTCCGTCGCCCGGCGTGCGGGCGAAGGCTATCAGGGCAGCTACAGGGTGATCTTGAACGACATGTGGCTTGTCGTCTGCGATAGACCCGTCGGAGCAGTCGCTGTGACGGACAGCCGATAGCTGCCCGGCCTCAGGCTGGCGACGCTCAACGATGAATGGTTGGCGCCGGGTTTCCCGGCGATCGTCAGCACGATCTTCGTCGGCACGAAGCGCACGCACGAACGATGGTGGGCGCAATGGCGGCCCACTACTCGGCGCTCGACTGTGATCTTGACGGTCGCCCCTGCGGTCAAGTCGTAAGCGATCAGCACTCTTCGCCGGCTGCGCCCTATGCGGGCAATCGTCCTTGGAGAGACGCGCAAGCCCGACAGACGCGCCGGTTGCAAGCCGACCGGCGGAGTCGCCAAGGGAGGGATCGGCACGAGAGTAGGCGGCGGAGTTTCAACCAACGCGATGGGAGCAGCCGGCGTGGCGTCTGCCAGTAGTTCGACGTTGGCTTCCGAGCCCTCGGCAGTGGCTTTGAGCGATTCCGCGAAACTGCCGGCTGTCAACGGGTCGAAGGTGACGTTAACCGCAAGCGACTGGCCGGGCTGGAGGATCGCTCCGGCAGTAAGAGCGCCGCTCACGCTGAATGGCGCGGTCGGGAGATGCACCGAGTCGATCTTGAGCGCTGCCGGCCCAGTGTTGGTGAAGCTGACCGGCTTGCTGAGCGGGGTGCCGACGGGCGCACTGCCGAAATGAAGCTGGGATGCCGACGCTGTCAGGACGGCCGCCGCGCCATCCCCGGACACTTCAGTCGTCGCGGTCTGCTGGGATGCTTTCACCGTAAGGATCGCTCCCGAGTGACCTGGGAGGACTGGCGTGTAGGTGATCGGCACGGTGACAGACTGCCCTGCGCTGACGGTACTGTTCGGGCCGACCGATGGGTGACCCACCTTGAACTGCGGGTCGCTGCTGGAGACGCTCGCGATCTTGGCATCGCGATGAGGCGTGAGCGTGAGATTGCCCACTGAGCTGAGGCCAACTGTCGTCAGCGGGAACGACGGGCCGGTGACCGTGATCTGTGGCGTGCCGATATC
>DASUDH010000068.1:0-5139 GCA_036275675.1 Solirubrobacteraceae bacterium
ACGGTGTTCCTCACGGAAGACAAGAACGAAGAAGGTGGGGAATGGCATGTGGTTGGGTTTGACTCGACCGGCAAACAGATCGCCGATTTCGGTCTCGGCACGATCGGCGGCGCTATCTACGGTGCGCCGCTCGCGGTCAACTCGAGCACTGGTGTTGTCTATGTCGGTGATGACAGCGCGAATAAGGTTTGGATCTATACCCCTGTCCTGCCGACTCCGGTGACCACCGCGGCGTCGGCGGTCACCCAGACCTCGGCAGGCCTGAACGGCACGGTCAATCCTAATGAAGGTGGTGCGATCGTCTCGTGCTTGTTCAAGTGGGGCACGAGCACTAGCTATGAAGGCGGGAGCGTCCCGTGCGCGTCCAGTCCGGGTCAGGGTAATACTGTGGTCCCGGTCTCTGGGAGCCTGTCGGGGTTGACCGTCAACACTATCTATCACTACGAGCTGGTGGTCGATAATGGTTCTGGTCCCAGGTCTGGTGGGGATCAGACGTTTACGATGCTGCCGCTCGCTCCGACCGCGACGACTGGTAAAGCTGTCTCGATCACGCAGGCGAGCGCGAGTCTTGGTGCGACCGTCAATCCGCAGGGCGCGGCCACGACAGGTGGCTCTAACACTTGCCACTTGGAGTGGGGTTTGAAAGCGGGCGAATACACGCTGGGTAAAGCGGAATGCAAACCGAGCCCCAGCGGCGCCTCGAGCAACAAAGCGGTGACAGGCGCAGCAGCAGGCCTGATCGCTGGCACGACCTATCACTTCCGTGTGGTCGTCACGACAGCGGGTGGCACCGCGGAAGGCCAGGACGCCGAATTCACGACGCTGCCGAATGCCCCGACGGTTAGCACGGGTGGTTCTTCTGGTGTGTCTCAGACCGGTGCGACGATCGCGGGCACGGTCAATCCGAATGGTGGTGCGAGCACGTGCCAGTTTGAATACGGTGTTACCGCGGGCTACGGCAGCGTGGCGGCCTGTCCGACCGAACCGGGCAACGGCAGCTCGGCGGTAGCTGAGAGCGTCGGTCTCAGTGGCCTGAGCGCGGGCACGATCTACCACTATCGCTTGGTCGCGACGAACGCGGGCGGAACGACCCAGGGCGCCGATCAGATGTTTACGACGCAGAGCGCACCAGTCGAAAAACCAACAGAAAAACCAGTCGAAAAACCAGTTGAAAAACCCGTTGAAAAACCGGTCGAAAAACCTGTTGAAAAACCGGTGGCGAAACATCTAACGCGGGCGCAGTTGCTCGCCAGGGCTATCAAGCAGTGCAAGAGGCTGCCGAAGCGCAAGCAGGCGGCGTGCATCAAGAAGGCCAAGAAGAGGTACGCGCCACCGAAGAAGAAGGGTAAAGCCAAGAAGAAATAGAGGTTTCGGGTCGTGTCTCGACCACACGGCTCATCATGGCTCTCCCCGGTCCCCCTGTCTCCCTCTCCTGACGGGGACCGGGGGAGGGCCGGTAGTCAAGGTATGAGTGGGATATGCCGGTCAAAGCGAAGCGTTCTAACAGCCGGCTCCAGGCTGGATTGCCTGGTCTGGGTGGTGGTGGGTTTGAGCGTGCTCATATAGTTGAGATTCAGCGTGCGCGGATGCTCGCGGCGATGGTCGATGTAGTCACCGAGCGGGGATTGGCTGGTGCGACCGTCGCTCGTGTGGTCGCGCGCTCGGGTGTCTCGCGGCGCACGTTCTATGAGGTTTTCGAGGACCGCGAGGACTGTTTCCTAGCGGCGCTCGACGATGCGATCGCGCGCGCCCAGGAGAGTGTGCTGGGGGCGTATGAGACGGGCGGTCGTTGGCAGGAGCGTGTGAGGGCCGGGCTGACCGGTCTGCTGCGGTTCTTTGACGATCAGCCTGGCATGGCTCGTCTGCTGGTCGTCGAGTCGCTCGGTGCTGGCGCGAAGGGCTTTGAGCTTCGTCGGCGTGTGCTTGCGGGGCTCGTTAGCGCGGTTGACGATGGGCGCGGTGAAACGAGAGCGGGCAGGGGGGTCACGTCACTTACCGCTGATGGCGTTGTTGGTGGTGTGTTGTCTGTGATCCATGGTCGGTTGCTCGAAGCTGACCATAGGCCGTTGATAGAGCTCGTGAATCCGTTGGTGCACATGGTGGTGTTGCCGTATTTGGGGTCTGCTGCGGCGCGCAGGGAGCTGGAGCGGCCCCTCGCGGAGGCTGCCGTGCGCGGCGGGAGAGTGTTTGGTGATGGGTTGAGGGACCTGGATATGCGCTTGACGTATCGCACGGTGCGGGTCTTGATGGCTGTCGCTGCTAATCGTGGTTCGTCTAATCGTGTGATCGGGAAGGTGTCTGGGGTCTCTGACCAAGGACAGATCTCTAAGCTCCTCTCGCGCCTCGAGAGGCTCGGGCTGGTTGAGAACGCTGGTGTTGGGTCTATGCGCGGGGCCCCTAACGCTTGGATGCTTACCGAGCGTGGCGAGGAGGTGTGCGGTGTCATCGCGGCCCAGACATCACCCGCTGCGTGATCTCTCGCGCGATAACGGTCATGCCGTGATTTTGAATGGGGCTGGTCGCCAGGGCGGGCAGACACTCACCCAACGAGGCAAAACAATCCGCTCGGCGCTCACATCCTAGATACTTCCACCCGTCATGCCCACCCCACTCGCACGAGGAGAGCTGGCGATCGTCCTGCACACGCACATGCCCTACGTGGAGGGCTTCGGTACGTGGCCGTTCGGCGAGGAGTGGCTGTGGGAGGCGATCGTCGGCAGCTATCTCCCTTTGCTCGACCTGCTCGATGCCGGGGCGCCGCTGACGCTGTCGCTCACGCCAGTCTTGTGCGACCAGCTGGAGGCCCCCGGCGTGGGCGCGCGTTTCGAAGCGTTCGTCGACGGGGTTCGACGGTATACCCACGCGCAGGACATCGCGGGCTTGCGCGAGGGCGGCCACGAGACGTTGGCGCGCGAGCTTGAGCGCTCATGGAGCGAGTACGAGCAGGCGCTGGAGCGCTTCCGCGCGCTCGGCGGCGATCTGCTCGGCGCACTCGGGCGTCACACGCAGTGGACCTCCTCGGCGACGCACGCGGTGCTGCCGCTGCTCGCCACCGACGCGGGGGTGCGCGCTCAAGTGCAAACCGGCGTCGATTCGCACCGCGCGCGCTTCGGGCGCGGGTGGGGAGGAGGCTTCTGGTTGCCCGAGTGCGCCCACGCTCCGCACCTGGAGCCCCTGCTCGCGGACGCGGGCGTGCGCGCCACGTGCGTCGAGCTGACCGGTCGCCACGGCCTCGGGGCGCGCGAGCATCTGCACCCGCTGGTCGGCGAATCCGGCGTGGTGCTCGTCCCGATCGACCGCGCCACGATCGCGTGTGTGTGGAGCGACGGCGGCTACCCGGCCCACAGCTGCTACCGCGACTACCATCACCACACCGTCCATCACCACCAGCCGTGGGCCAACGACGGCGGCGCGTACGACCACGAGCTGGCGCTCGGCCTCGCGTGCGAGCACGCCGGGGAGTTCGTGGCTCGGACGCTCGAGCGGTTGCGCAGCGCGAACGAGTCGCACGGCGCGAGCGGGCGATCGGCAGCAGAGCCGCTGCCCGGCGGCGGGCTGGTGGTGTGCGCGCTAGACACCGAGCTGCTCGGCCACTGGTGGTACGAGGGCGTGGAGTGGCTGCGGGCCGTCGTGGAGGAGTGCTCCGGGCAGGGCCTGTCGCTCGTGCGCCTCGATGAAGCGGCCGCGCTACGCGACCCTGCGCCGGTGGATGACGGCGAATGGGAGCCGAGCACGTGGGGCCAGGGCGGCGATCTCTCCACCTGGTCGGGCCCGGCGGTGGCGGAGATGGCGTTCACGACCCGCGCGGCCGAGCTGCAGGCGTTGGCGGCCGGCGAGCGTGCGGGCGCCGCCGCCCTGCGTGAGCTGCTCGCGCTGCAGTCCTCCGACTGGGCTTTTATAGTGTCCCGCGAGCTGGCGGTCCCCTATGCGCAGGAGCGCTTCGAGGCTCACCGCGGCAAACTGGAGAGCGCGCTGGCGAAGGGCCCTGACGCGCCGATCGAGCCTCTGCGCAACCTCGCTGCGCATGCCGATGCGGCGCTCTTGCTCGAGCCCTGACGCAGTCAGGACCGAGTCCATCTGCCACTAGTCGGTTTGGCATCCGGCGATTCTTTTGGGCAATAGGGTTGACATGAGTTCTGTACTCATATATAAACACTCAATAGCTCTTCTGCCAGATGGCGGTGGGCAGGCATAAGGTCGGGTTTGGTTGGCCTCGTGGTCGACATCCGAACGTTTGACGGGGACCTTGGGAGAGGGACCAGGTCGTAACTGAGAGGGAGTTGTAGTTCGCGTGGGTTCTCAAGGGGAGGGGTTGGTTTGATGCGTGCTCGCAAGCTGGCAGCGAAGGCCGCGACTTTGGCGTGCGCTTTGATCGTGGGGCTTCTGTTCGTGTCGGGCTCTGCCTGTGCCGCTGTGACGCACAACCTGCTCTCTACGTTCGGTTCGTTCTCGAGTGTGCAGGGAGTCGCGGTAGACCAGTCGACTGGTGATGTGTACGTGTATGACGCGGGAGCGGGGAAGGTCTTCAAGTTCGATGCTTCTGGTGCTCCGGTCAATTTTTCTTCGACGGGGACGAACGCGATCGAAGGCGTCGGGGGTGCAGGGGAAGCCGAAGACGAGATCGCCGTCGATAACTCCGCGGGCTCCGCGAAAGGCGACATCTACGTCGCCAACGGGTCGCATGTGGGGATCTATGGCGCTGACGGGAAATCGCTTGGGGAATTGACCGAAGAAGCGGGGAAGCCGTGGGGTAAGCCTTGTGGTGTGGCGGTCGATCCGTCGGGGAGCGTGTATGTGGGTCTTTATCCCGAACACGTCAACAAGTACACGCCTGCGGCCAACCCTGTCGTGGACGCCGACTATGTCTCCTCGCTGTGGAAACTGAACAGTGTCTGCAACGTGGTTGTGGACTCCGCCGGCAGTCTCTACGCTGACTCGTGGTCTGAAGGGCCGGTCACGAAGTACGAAGCGCTGCAGTTCAGTCTGATCGAAACGCCTGCATCGGGGAGCGAAGTCCCGGGGAGCGGCCGGTCGATCGCGGTGGACACGGCGACCGATCCTGTTACGAAAACCGCCGATGACCTGTATGTCGGCCGTTACACCGAAGTGGCACAGTTCGAACCGGCCGGTGGGCTGATA
>DASUDH010000069.1:0-11811 GCA_036275675.1 Solirubrobacteraceae bacterium
AACATGCTCAGGGTGTTCGGCGAAGAAGGCCTCAACGATCCGGCTGCCGCCGTTCAGGTGATGCAACTCGTGATCGCGGCCAAGCCACCGAGCGCTGCCCTGTACGGCTATCTCGCGAAGTACGCCTACCAGGCAAAGAACACGCGCGTGGGCGACCTCGCGTCGAAGAAGTCGATCAGCCTTACGCCCACCAAAGAGCGCTCAAGAGTCGCAGCCGAACTCGAACGAATCAAGAAGAATCCGACAGGCAACTCCTCCAACGAAACGTACACCGGAACCACCAACGGGAAGGTCTACACCGTCAAAGTGGCGCCCAACGGCAGAGGGACAATCTTGAAAACCAGCCCGGCCCCCGCGACCAAGACGCCGACGACAACCAAGAAATAGCACGCCGCGGCGCGAGCATGGTCACCCCTCAGGAGACCCCGTCGTACACCGCGCGCCTGCTGATCGACTGCGCCGACCGGCCCGGGATCGTGGCGGCCGTCTCGGGCTTCCTGTTCGAACAGGGCGCCAACATCGTCTCCTCCCACCAGTACTCCTCTGACCCGATCGGGGGGCGCTTCTATCTGCGCACCGAGTTCTTCCTCGAGGGTCTCGCGGAGGACCGTGAGCGCTTCCAGCACAGCTTCGACGCGGAGGTGGCGCGGCGCTTCGCGATGGAGTGGGAGATTCGCTGGTGGGGCGAGCGCCAGCGCGTCGCGATCCTCGTCTCGCGCCACGATCACTGCCTGGTGGATCTGCTCTGGCGCCGGCGGCGCGGGGAGCTCGACGCGGAGGTGGTGGGAGTCATCTCGAACCATCCCGACCTCGCCGGGGAGGCGGCCGGCGCCGGTGTCCCCTTTTACCACGTGCCGGTGGCCAAGGACGCCAAGGAGCAGGCCGAGGAGCGAATGCTGAAGCTCCTGTGCGGCAACGTCGACCTCGTGGTCCTGGCTCGCTACATGCAGATCCTCAGCGGCGAGTTCCTCGACCGTCTCGGCGCGCCGGTCATCAACATCCACCACTCGTTCCTGCCGGCGTTCGCGGGCGCCGATCCTTACAAGCGCGCTCGCGAACACGGGGTCAAGTTGATTGGCGCCACCGCCCACTACGTCACGGCCGAGCTCGACAGCGGGCCGATCATCGAGCAGGACGTCGCGCGCGTTGACCATCGCCAGAGCGCGAACGAGCTCGAACGCATTGGCCGCGACATCGAGCGGCTCGTGCTCGCGCGCGCGGTGTCGCTGCACCTCGAAGATCGCGTGATCGCCGATGGCGGGCGCACCATCGTGCTCTGAAAGAGGCCGCTCTCAGCGGGTGGGAGCGTCGCCTGCTCCAGCCGAGCTTTGCTCGCCCGCCGGTCGTACCGCCCGCGCCCGGTAGCGCCCTTCAGGCTCGGTGAGCCTGGGCTAGAATCGTGCCGACACCGGCCCGCTTCGGGTCGGCGCCCTCGCGGGCCGTTAGCTCAATTGGCAGAGCAGGGGCCTCTTAAGCCCAAGGTTGTAGGTTCGATTCCTACACGGCCCATCCACCCGTCAAGGCCGAGCAACGCGACGCACCGGCTGCGTCAGCCCTGCTGCTTGGGCGGTGGAGGCACCAGCAGGCCGATCAGCGCCCCGCCAGCTGCTCCAGCGAGGGCCTGGAAGCCGGCCCCTTCGTTTACGACCGCTCCGAGCAGCGCCGCTGTCAAGAAGATCACGAGCAGCACGAGCATTCTGAGGTTCTCCCATACGGCTGTCCTCGCCGACGCTCTTTCTTTGTTGGCAACCCTCTTGGCCTGGAGGGACTGCTTCTGGGCCGGCTTTGACGGCGTGAGGAGCCCGATCAGGGCGCCGCTGATGGCGCTGCCCGACGTCCAGAACTGATCTGGCACCTTTTCGCCCACGGCGATGATCACGCTCGCGCCGATCAGGAATACGGACAGGCCGACGCCGATCGCCATGACGGCTACGCGATAGGCCCAAAAGTCGTGAACGTCGTTGGGGATCGTCGGTGCGACCGTAACGGGGGCATCCCCGTCCCCGGCCACTCGCACCTCGAGCGTCACCGTCTCGATCAGGTTTCCTTGCTGGCTGCTCATCGCCGCGCCCCTAGTTGCTCGTGCACCTGTCCGATTGACCTACATATTCGATCTATCGGGCAGCTCTAACTCAGAGTACGGCTCGAGCGTCGGCTCGATCTCATCCGCGCGGCTTCGGTACACAGCGCGAACGATCCCGCGTGAGTACCTGCGCGGTCCGGCATCCGAGGGTAGCCCGGCTTTGAGCTGACGAGGATCTCCCCGCTGTTGGGCTGTAGGGGGCCACTACGTGGCAGCCGACGTGCTCGCGCCGGAGCCGATGAGCGACTCACGACCCGCGTCGGTCCACACGACCTGTTCGCGGCCGGGTCCCACGCCTACGAGCGCCACGGGCGCACCGACGTGCTCCTCGATGAACCGCAGGTACTCGCGCGCACCGTCGGGCAGGTCCGACAACATGCGGCACTCGCCCAGATCCTCCTTCCATCCACCTAGCTCGGTGAGCTCTGCGGTCGTGTGGTGCAAGACAGTCTGGTGATAAGGGAAGTCGTCGAACTTGGCCCCCTCGGCGCCGCGGTAGCTCGTGCACACCTGGATGCGGTCGAGGCCTGAGAGCACGTCGAGCTTCGTGAGCACGAGCGCCGTGAGCGTGTTCAACCGTGCCGCATAGCGAAGCGCGACGAGATCGAGCCAGCCGGTGCGGCGCGGGCGGCCGGTGGTCGTCCCGAACTCGCCTCCGCGCTTGCGGATCGTCTCGCCCATCTCGTCGTGCAACTCGCTCGGGAACGGGCCAGCCCCCACGCGCGTCGTGTAGGCCTTCGAGACGCCCCAGACCTCGTCGATGTCCTTCGGACCGACACCAGTCCCCACGCACGCGGCGCCCGACAGCGGGTTGGAGGAGGTCACGAACGGATAGGTTCCGTGGTCGATGTCGAGCATCGCTCCCTGTGCCCCCTCGAAGATGACCTTCTGGCCTTCGTCGAGCAGCTCCCACATCAGCCGTGCCGTGTCGGCGATGTGCTGCTCGAGGCGGTGTCCGTAAACCAAGTACTCCTCGGTCATTGTGTGCAGGTCGAGCGTCGGGTCCTTCTCGAACGGGCGCAACGAGAGGCGCTTGGGCTCCATGGCAGCGACGATCTTCTTCTTGAGGATCTTCTCGTCGAGCAGGTCCTGCACACGTATCCCCAGGCGCGCCGCCTTGTCGGCGTAGCAAGGGCCGATCCCGCGCCGCGTGGTGCCTATCTGCAGGCTCCCCAGCTTGGCCTCCCCCGCCGAGTCGAGCAGCAGGTGATAGGGCATGATCAGGTGCGCGTTTGCGGAGATGCGCAGCCCGCTCACGTCCACGCGTCGCGCCCGCAGCGCATCTAGCTCCTCGATCAGCACCTTCGGGTCGATCACCACGCCGTTGCCGATCACGCAGCGCTTGCCCGGGTAGAGGATGCCGGAGGGGATAAGGTGCAGCTTCCACTCCTCGCCGTCCCTGACGATCGTGTGACCGGCGTTGTTTCCGCCCTGGAAGCGCACCACCGCGTCGCCGTGTTCGGCGAGCAGGTCGGTGATCTTTCCCTTCCCCTCGTCGCCCCATTGGGCGCCCACTATGACTATTCCGGGCATCGCGCCATGCAGTGTAGGGGCAGGGTGTTCGGGCCGGACGGAACGCTCAGGCCGGACGGGCCATCACGGGCAGCTCGTGGCGCTTGTCCTCGCCATAGAGGGGCAGCGGGTCGCCGCACATCTCGATCAGGCGGGAGACGATGCGCTCGCCCACGACTTCGCTTGCGTCGTTGGACACCACCCTACGTTCCTCACTCGTCTGGCCCTTGCCGTCCTCGGTGACGGTTGTGAGGATTTGCTGACCCATCTGCCTGGCGAGCTCGGGCGGCATCAGGTTAGTTGTCGCCAGGATCGGACGTCGGGCCTGGTAGCGGGCGTCGACGATCGAGTAGAGCTGCTCGAGCCTCCACGGCGTAGTGTGCTGGGCGCCGAGGTCGTCGATGTGGAGCAGGTCCACGCAGGAGAGTCGGTCGAGCAGGTCGAGCAGGCTGTTATCGGTGCCGACCTCGTCCCGGATCAGGTTGAGCAGCCGTGGCAGCGAGTAGATCGCGACGGAGCGCCCGGCCTCGAGTGCCGCGCCTGAGACGATCATCGCGAGCGTCGTCTTGCCGGTGCCCACGTCGCCGACGAGCCACATGCCGCGGCCTTCGTCGAGGCGCGCGTTCAGGTTGCGCACGTAGCTGCGCACCGCCGACACCACCGGCTCGGGCATCCCAAGCACCGGCGGGCGGTCGAAAGAGGCGCCGCGATAGCGCTTCGGCACGCGCCCCTCGAGGCTCGCAGCCCGCTTGCGGGCGATGCGCCCGGCGCGGCAGCGACAGTCCGAGGCCGTGTTGGTGGCCTCGTCCACCATGAACCCGCTCCCGTCGCACAGCCCGAGCGGGCAGGCACCCTGGTCGCGTGGACCGGTGAGGCTGAGGACGTCGGCGCTCACGCCGATGCTCCGCGTAGACCAGCGTGCGCACGTGCAGCATGCGCGCTCACACCGACGCCCCCTGCATACCGAAGCTCATGCGTGTGGTGTCGGCGCTCATGCCGCGTAGCGGTTCTCGCCTGCGTAGTTCATGAACTTCGGGTACTCCTTCTGGAAGGTGAGCGTCACCTTGCCCACCGCCCCGTTGCGATGCTTGGCGATGATCAGATCCGCCTCGCCGAGTCGCTCGGAGTCCTCGTTGTAGTACTCGTCGCGGTAGATGAACATGACGAGATCTGAGTCCTGCTCCAGGTTTCCGCTCTCGCGAAGGTCGGACAGCTGCGGGCGCTTGTCGGGACGCATCTCCACCGCACGACTTAGCTGCGACAGCGCGATCACGGGCACGTCGAGCTCGCGCGCCAGGATCTTCAGACCGCGGCTCAGCTCGCCGACGGCGGTCACGCGCGAGTCGTAGCGGCTGTCGGTGCGCATCAGCTGCAGGTAGTCGATGACGATCAACCCGAGCCCGCCGTCGCACTGGCTGTGCAGGCGGCGCGCCTTGGCCCTGATCTCGAGCAAGCCCACGTCGCTGGAGTCATCCACCCACAGGGGCGCCGCCGCGAGACGCTGGGATGCCTTGAGGATCTTGGGCCAGCGCTCCTCCTTGACGCGTCCCTTGCGCAGCTCCTCGCCCTTGATGCGTGCCTGGGACGCCACGAAGCGCTGGGCGAGCTCCGCCTCGGCCATCTCCAGCGAGAACAACGCCACGGGCCTGCCGTGTTCGACCGCCGCGTTCTCGGCGATGTTGCACACGAGCGCGCTCTTGCCCATCGCGGGGCGCGCCGCGATGATGACCAGGTTCCCAGGCTGGAAGCCGCCCGTGATCTCGTCGAGGTCCTTGAAGCCCGACGGGGCGCCCGTCAGTGAGGTTCCCTCGATCGATAGGCGGTGCAGCTTGTCGATCTCCTCGTGGAGCAACTCCTCGATCGAGCGGAAGTCCTGGCGGCGGTCGTCGCGTGCGACCTCGAGCATCGTCTTCTCTGCCTGCTCCACGAGCTCGCGCGGGGCGCTCTGGCGCTCGAGCACGCTCGACTGGATGTCATAGGAGGCCGCCAGCAGGCGTCTCAGCAGCGCGTTCTCGCGCACGATCTGCGCATAGCGACGGGCGTGACCGGCAGCCGGGACGACGCCAGTGAGCTCGTCCACGGTGGCCGGCCCTCCGACCTCCTCGAGCTTGCCGGTTTGGCGCAGGCGGTCGGTGACGGTCAGTACGTCCACCGGCTCGCTCTCGTTGTAGAGAGCCAGCATCGCCTCGTAGATGAGACCGTGGCGGTCGCGATAGAAGTCCTCGGAGCGCAGGCCCTCTTCGATCACGAGCGCATACAGCGAGCGGTCGGACAGCAGGATCGCGCCTAGCACCGACTGCTCGGCGTCGAGGTTGTGCGGCGGGGCGATCACGCCCGCGGGGGCGCCCGAGCCGTTGGCTGTCGTTACCGCACTCATTGTTTGGGCGAGTCTATGTCGCCTCGCTCGGCGGCTCGCGGGGGGTTCCCGCAATTGAGAGGGAAAATCATTGCGCACGCCTCACGAACATATGTTCGCAGGTGTGGCGGCGTTGGAGATGCGGCTACTTCTGCGCTACGACCATGGTCTTGACGGTCGCCGTCACTCCCTCGACGACCTCGACCACGACCATGTAGGTGCCGACGTTCTTGATCGGCTCGGGCAGGTGCACGTTGTGCTTCTCCGTGCGCAGTCCGCGGGCGTCGCGGATCGCAGCGGCTATGTCCTGGGCGGTGACCGACCCGAACAGACGCCCGTCGGCGCCGGCCTGCTGGGTGATCGTGAGCACCGTCTTGTTCAGCAGCGCCGCATTGTCGTTGGCTTTCTCGACGTATTCGCGTGCCGATCGTTCGGCCGCCTCTTGGCGCTGGCGGACCACTTCGATAGCGCCCCGGGTCGCGGGCTGGGCGAGCTTGCGCGGGATCAGGAAGTTGCGCAGATAGCCCTTGGACACGTCCACCACGGCGCCCTGCTCGCCGAGTGCGTCGACGTCCTTGAGGAGTATGGCTTCGGGCATTTCGTTCTGTGCTCCTCGATCGACGGTCGATTCGATGCGCCTCGTCGGCGTTCTACCGTTCGCGTTCGCGGCGCGGGTGGTCGTCGCGCCCGCTCTCGTTCACGTAGGGCAGCAGCGCAAGCTCACGGGCGCGCTTGACCGCGCGCGCGATCTGGCCCTGGTGGCGGCGGCACGCGCCGGTGATCCTGCGCGAGCGGATCTTGCCCTTCTCGGAGATGAACTTCCGTAGCGAGGAGACATCCTTGTAGTCGACCTGCTCGACCTTGTCGCGGCAATGCTGGCAAGGCTTGCGCCTCCCGCTGCCGGACCCACCCTTCTTGTCTCGTCGCCGGACAGGCTTGCCGCGACCACGCTTTGCCACTTGAAGATCCCTTGCTGTCGAACTAGAACGGAATGTCGTTGTCTCCGGCTGCTGCGGAGACCGGCGCGGGCTGGAAGTCGCGGTCGTCGACCGGGATGTCGCTGCCCTGTGATGCCCCGCCGCCCGCGAACCCTCCTGCACCCGATGGGTCTTCGCGCGATCCGAGGAACTGCACCGAGTCGGCAATGATATCGATTGCTTGACGCTTCGTGCCGTCCTGGGCCTCCCACTCGCGCCACTCGAGCCGCCCGTCGATTGCGACGGGGCGACCCTTGGAGAGGTAGCGCGCGGCGTTCTCGCCCTGCGCGCCCCAAACCGTCACGTTGAAGTAGTTGGGCTTGTCCTCCCACTCACCCGTGCTCCCGTTCTTGCGGCGCGTGTTGCACGCGACACGCAGGCTGCACACGGAGGAGCCGCTCGGCAGCGAGCGCAGCTCGGGGTCGGCGGTCAGGTTCCCGGTGATAACGACCCGGTTGATGTTGGTGGCAGCCACGGCCTCTTCCTTTCGCTCTGTCTGTGTCTGTCGTCAGTCTCGCGGTCCGCGCCGGAGGCCTATGCGCGAGTCTAGAGAGATTGGTGTCGTCCCGGCTATGCCCGATGTTGTGCGTACCGGCCGGTATGACGCACTTTGCGGAGACCGCTCGGGGAGCCGGGATGCGCGTCGATGGCGCGCCGAGGAGACGTGCCGGCGATGCTCTTTGGGAGGGTTACTTGGATATGTCGGCGTCGTGCATGCGGGAGGAGGTGCCGAACACCTCGTCCCAGTACGGGGCGCTGATCCCGAAGCCGCACGTGTCGTCCTGGAAGTGATGACGCATGTGCCGCTCGCGCAACATGCGTCCGAGGCGAGAGCGGGGACGGAAGTGGTGGACGTAATAGTGGAGCATGTCATAGGCCAGATAGCCGGCGAAGAAGCCCGCTCCAACGCCCGGCGCATAGCGTTTGCCGAACACCGCATACAGCGCGCCGAACACGAGCGCGCCCAAAGGGATGCTCACCGCTGGGGGCATCACCAGGCGCAACGGGTCGTTTGGGTGCTCGTGGTGGATGCCGTGGATGATCCAGTGCATCCGCGCCCCGATCCCGTGGTTGGGCTCGTAGTGGAACACGAGGCGGTGCAACCAGTACTCGAACAGCGTCCACAGCGCATACCCCACCGCGGACAGACCGAGCGCCGCGAGCGGGCCGACGAACGACAGCCCCCAGGCCTCGAGCGCCACGATCACCGGCATAAAGATCAGGATCGGCACGGACGGGTGCACGCGCGAGAACGCGTCGAGCAGACGCGACTCGAACATCGGTGGGGACGCGCGCAGGACGTCTGTCCTGCGGACGGCCGGAGCGTCGCCGATCGGTCGCTCACTCACGAACACACCCCGACAGTCGTTGTCCTCAACGGCCGCACGCCTCCGAGTGTATTACGCGACCGCCTGCTCCTCGACCGGAGCTTGCTCTGTCTCCTCGCGAGCGTGCGCGGTCTCCTCGCGAGCGTGCGCAACGCCGGCTCGCTCGGGGCGCATGTCCGGCGCATCGGGCGTTCCCGGCTTCAGCTTGTTTATACGGAAGCGGATCACCCCGTCGGCGATGTGCAGCGTCCGGCTCAACTCGGCGATCAACTCGACCGTGTGGGCGTGGAACTGCAGCAGGTGGTACTCGGCCGTCGTCTTGTGGTCGATCGGATACGCCAGCGCCCGCTCGCCCCACTCGTCATGGCGCACCAGCTCGCCCTTCGCCCCGATTGCCTCGCGCGCGTCGGTCACGATCTTTGCGCGCACGGGCTCCTCTTCCTGCGGGTCGAGCAGCAGTACGAGATCGTATGTGGGTGCCGTCAGGGTCATGGTCAGGCGCACGCGCGCGGCGGCGGATGATAACAGCGGTCAGCTCGCTATACGGCCGTCCGCTTGGCCCTGATGTCGGCCAGCTGCTCGTCGATCCAGTCGCCCGGATCGCGCGAGGTTACGATCTGCACCAGACCACGCGCACGGCGGGCGCGCTCGGGCGCGGGCATGTCGAGCGCCGCATGGATCGAGTCCGCCAGCTCCTGGATGTCGAATGGGTTGACCGACAACGCATACTCGCCGAGCTCCTCGTGCGCTCCTGTGTTCTCCGAGAGGATCGACACGCCCGCGCGTTCGTTTACGATCGGCCCCTCCTTCGCCACTAGGTTCATCCCGTCGAACATGGCGTTCACGAGCAGGACGTCGTAGTGCTTGTATGCCGCCATCGCCTCCTCGAGATCGTCGCGCAGCTTCAGCTGGATCGGCATCCAGTCGGGCGTGCCGTGACGGTGGTTGACGACCGCAACCAGCGCCTCGATGCGTTCCAGGTACTCCGCGTACTCGGGCACGTCGGTACGCGACGGCATCAGCTGCGCCACGAACGTCACGCGCTCGCGAAACTCGGGGTGCTGGTCGAGGAACAGGTCGAACGCCGAGAAGCCTCGCAGCACGTTCTTCGACAGGTCGGCGCGGTCCACCCGCAGGATCAGGAAGTCGCGACGGCGGCGCAACAGCTCGCGCTCGAAATCCGCCACGCGCCTCCCCCTCGCCACCTGGCGCGCCGCCTCGTGGTCGATCGGCAGCGGATAGGCCCGCACCCACACCTCGCGATCCTTGAAGCGCACCACCCCGCGCTCGAAGTCCACCTCGAGGTCCATCAGGTCGCGACAGCACTGCAGGAAGTTGCGCCTATAGGAACGCGTGTGGAAGCCGATGATGTCGTTCGCTAGCAATCCCGCATAGATCTCCTGCGTGATTCGCGACGGGAGCACACGCCACGAATCCGACTGGGTCCACGGGATATGGACGAAGTGGTGCAGGAACACGTCCGATCGCGCCCGCCTGACGAGATCCGGGAGCGTGTAGAGGTGGTAGTCGTGCACCATCACGACGGGTTCGGGCAGGGCGGCTATCTCCTCGACGACAGCCCGCGCGAGGTCCTCGTTGACCGCGTTGTAGCCGAACTCGAACGCCTCGATCTCATGGCGGCGGATGTCGGGGGCGTTGGAGAGATCCCACAGGTAGTGCTGGATGAACCACAGCATCGGGTTGGCAAATACGTTGTAGAAGCGGTCATATGCCTCTGGGTCCGAGGCGACGAGCCGCACCAGGTACTCGCCGCCCGCGGGCGAGTGCACCGGGAAGGCCTTTCCGCCGTGCTCGCGGGAGACCTGGGCGTCGTGCTCGTTCATCGCCGAGGCGATCCACACCGCGTCGCGGTGGGACGCCAGCCCAGTCAGCGCCGTCACCAGTCCACCCGACCCGCGCTGCGCCTCTCCGTCCGCGGCGAACGTCACCGGGCCGCGGTTGCTCACCAGCACGAGCGGCGATCGCTGTGCCGGCCCTCCGGTCACGACGGTCGCCGCGCCTTCGGATTCGCATACCCCAGGCTCATGCGTCACCGAGTTCGTTGAAGATGCGCAGATAGTCGCGCAGGTAGCGTGGCGTGAGGAAGTGTCTGCGCACGTGCTCCTTGCCGCGCCGCCCGAGCGCCTTGCCGAGCGCCGGGTCGGCGAGCAGCTCGAGCGCCCGCTGGGCGCACTGCTCGACGGTGGGCACGAGAAAGCCGGTGACCCGGTCCTCGACCTGCAACGGGATCCCGCCCACGTTCCCGCCGATGAACGGCCGCGCCTTCCAGATCGCCTCGGACACGGTCAAGCCGAACCCCTCGCGGATCGACTTCTGCACCACCACATCCGAGTGCGACTGGAACGCGTTCACCTCGATCGCCCCGACGTTGTTGAAGTTGTTGAGGATGTGCACGTCCTGGTCGCCGTCCGCGTGGGCGATCGTCGCGTTAAAGAAATCCCAACCCTCTGGGTCGTCACTCGCCATCGACCCGACGAGCGCGAGCTGCACGTCTGGAACCTGTTGCTTGACGACCCGATATGCGTCGATCACGCCGAGCGGGTCCTTCCAGGGATCGAAGCGCGACACCTGACAGATCAGCGGCCGGTCGACGTCGATCCCGAACTGCTCGCACACATACGACGCGTCCTCGGGGGACAGCGCCATGTTCTTCGGCATCAAGGGGTCGATCGCGGGCGGCACGATGTTGACGTGCCCTTTCATCCCCCCCGGCACGTACTCCGCCATGTGGAAGAGCGTCTGCGGATAATCGGCGATGTACGGCAGCAAGCGCTCGATCGTCGCCTGGTTCGGGGTCGACAGGTCGATGTGACAGCGCCACACCCACCCCTTCGCCTTGTCCGGCACCAGCCGGTGCAGACCCGCCGGCTGCGGGTCGTGCACGAGGCAGACATCCCAACCGCCCGACAACTCGCGCGCGTTCATCTCGTTGTATTGCTCCCACGTCCCCCACTGCTCCTCGTCGAGGTCTTGGGGATTGCCCTGCAACGCGTTGTGCATCAGCTTGGTGGTGTTGAAGAACTCCTCGCGGCCGTAGATCACCTGCCACTCGCAGTCGAGTCCGACATCGCGCATCAATGGCACGAGCGTGTACAGGATCTCCGAGACCCCCCCGCCGAAGGCGGTCGCGGACACATGCACCACGCGCCTGCCCTTCAGCGGCTCGGCAAGCCCGCGGATCTCCTCGATCAGCTCACGCCCGCATATGTGGGTGTAGTCGGCAAGCGACTTATGTCCTGTGGCGACGGGCTGGAGCACGGGCGGACCGGACGATACCTCGGGTCGGGACGGAAGGCCCGACGTGAGGTCTAAGGTCTGGGTCGATGTTCGACGGACGCATCTATCGCGCGGCGTTCGTGCCGCTGCTGTTCGTCCTCGTGATCGTAGGATTCTCGCTCGCGAGCCGTCCAGCGCCGCTGCGCTCGACGCTCGCGCCGGACGCGTTCAACGGCGCACGCGCGTTCGCTGTCCTGCAGGCGCTAGCGGGCCGCTTCCCCGAGCGGCGACCGGGCGGCGCCGGCGACAACGGACTAG
>DASUDH010000070.1:0-2048 GCA_036275675.1 Solirubrobacteraceae bacterium
GACCTGGTATTCCACAGCCCAATGGGTCGATGAATACAAGAAGAGCCGACACAAGCGCAGCCGGAAGCCGATCGCTGCCTGAGAGGCAATTGATCGGCGCTCCCAAGAGCGGAAGGGTCTACCCTTCGATCGCTGCGTAAACCTCGTCGAGCAGGCGATCCCGGTCGGGGACGTCGAAGTTCTCGGCCAGATAGCGTCCGGTCTCCTCGCGCGAGTCGCCGTTGAGGGCCATGTTGAGCGCCACGAGGCGCGCGCCGTCGAGGTCGTTCCTGACGGGGGGCGTGGGCTCACTGCGCTCCCGCGGGAGACGCGGGTTCTCGCCGAGCACGGGCTCACCCACCTGCCGCCCGGTATGCAGCCCGGTGTCGGACTCGGCGTGCGGCTCAGTGTAGGGCTCGACATGTGACTCAACAGACGTGGCTGCGACCGACGTCGCAGCGACCTGCTCATGGGCAACGCCGTTGTTGCTCGCGCCGGCCTGCGCGCTTCCCTCCCCGCCACCTGAGCGCCCCGCGGCCGCGTCGTACAGCGCTCCCATGTTCGTCTCAACCGTCGCGAGGTCTCCTGCGAGTTGACTCGCACCAGTGCGCAGGCTCTCGACGAGTGCCTGCGTCTCCGTATCCATAGTCCCCACCCGCGCCAGCAGCGCCTCGGTGGCCTTCGACACCGCCGCAACGTGCTTTTGCGCACGCGCCACCGCCTCCTCGCGGGTGCGTTTCGCGTCAGCGTTGGCAGCGTCGCGTGTGTGCTGCGCGTCCTGCGCCGCCTCGCGCTCGATCGTCTCGGCCGTCGCCTGGGCCGCCTCGAGGATGCCCTGCACCTGTGTGCCGGCGGTCGAGGCGAGCGACTCCCGTCCGCGACTGCTCGCCTCGCGCTGAAGCTCCTCGACGTCGGCCGCGAGCGCTCGCAGGTGGGCATCCACGGTCGCCGGGTCATAGCCACGGCGCACGATCGGGAAGTCGCGCCTCTCGATCCCCTGACTGTCTAGCTCCACGGCACTCATCCTATGCGACCTCGCCCGCCGGGGCCTCGCTTGCCTGGATGTCCCTCAGCTCGCGGCGCAGCTCCCTGATCTCGTCGCGCAGCTGCGCGGCGTACTCGAAGCGCAACTCCTCGGCGGCGGCGACCATCTCCTCCTCAAGCTCCACCACCATGCGCTCCAGCTCGTGCGGTGGCATCTCTTTCGCCCTTGCCCTCGTCGCGCTCCTGCGACGCCTTCCCTTCGGCACCTTGGACTCGGCCTGCAGGAACTCGGCGATATCGGAGATCCCCTTCACGATCGTCGCTGCGGTGATCCCGTGCTCCTCGTTGTAGGCGAGCTGGATCTCCCGCCGCCGGTCGGTCTCCTCCAGCGCGGCCCGCATCGCCTTCGTCTCCTTGTCGGCGTACATGAGCACCGTGCCGTTGACGTTGCGCGCCGCCCTGCCGATCGTCTGAATCAGCGAGGTCTCTCCTCTCAGGAACCCCTCCTTGTCGGCGTCAAGAATCGCCACGAGCGAGACCTCCGGCAGGTCGAGCCCCTCGCGCAGCAGGTTCACCCCGACGAGCACGTCGTACTCGCCGAGGCGCAGGTCCCTGATGATCTGGATGCGCTCGAGCGTGTCGATCTCCGAGTGCAGGTAGCGCACCTTGAAGCCCATCTCGATCAGATACTGCGAGAGGTCCTCGCTCATCTTCTTCGTGAGGGTGGTCACGAGCACGCGCTCGTCCACGTCCACGCGCGCCCGGATCTCGTTCATGAGATCGTCGATCTGGTTGTGGGTCTCGCGCACGTGCACCTCGGGGTCCACGATCCCGGTGGGCCTGACGATCTGCTCGACGATCCGCTGCGAGCGGGTGCGCTCGTACTCGCCTGGGGTCGCCGACACGAACACGAGCTGCGGCGTGATCGACAGGAACTCCTCGAATGTCTGCGGACGGTTGTCGAGCGCGCTCGGGAGCCTGAAGCCGTAGTCGACGAGCGTGCGCTTGCGCGAACGGTCCCCCTCGAACATGCCGCCGATCTGCGGCACCGTCTGGTGAGACTCGTCGATGAAGCACACGAAGTC
>DASUDH010000071.1:0-8811 GCA_036275675.1 Solirubrobacteraceae bacterium
CGAGCTGGTCGACCGCGTGGAGCTGTGGGAGGACCAGGAGACGTCGCTGTTCGAGGCCTACGGGGTCGAGCCGGTGATCGAGGGCATGCTCGAGCGCCGCGTCGACCTCCCGAGCGGCGGCTACCTGATGATCGACTACGCCGAGGCGCTCACGGTGATCGACGTGAACTCGGGCAGCGTCATCGGGCGCGGGAAGGGCGCGGGCCTGGAGGAAACGATCACCAAGACCAATCTGGAGGCGGCCGAGGAGGTCGTCAACCAGTTGCGCCTGCGCGACATCGGCGGGATCATCGTGATCGACTTCATCGACATGGCGCGCGCGCGCAATCGCGACGCCGTGATGAAGACGCTGCGCAAGACGCTGGATGAGGACCGCACGAAGACCTTCACCGCCGAGATATCGCGGCTCGGACTGGTCGAGATGACCCGCCAGAACGTGACCGAGGGTGTGCGCGAGATCATGAGCCGCCCGTGTCCCACCTGCAGCGGGGAGGGCGTGATCCGCTCCGAGGAGACGATCGCGATCGAGTTCGAGCGCAGGTTGCGCGATGTCGTCGTCGAGCACCCCGATGCGGAGGCGTTCCTGGTGCAGATCAACCCGCGCGTCACCGCCCAGTTCACCGGGCAGGGCTCGCGAGTGCTGCACGCGCTCGAGGCCCTGACGGGGCGCTCGTTCCACTTCGAGGGCTCCGAAGGGCTCGCGCTCGACCATTTCGCGATCACCTTCCAGGGGACGCGCGAGGAGGTCGAAGAACGGGCGCTTCCGTTCAGAGAGGGCGATGAGGTGCTCGTGGACATCGTCGAGCCGCACATGTACGACGTGGACGACGCGGTGGCCAAGCTGGACGGCTACATCATCTCGATCGCGGGCGCCGCCCGCCACGTCGGGGAGAAGCGCATGGTGCGCATCGAGAGCGTCGGCCGCACGGCCGCCGGCGCCCTGCTGCTGGACGAGGCCGGCGAGGTGGTCCGCCCGGCGCCGCGCCCGTCGGGCGCACGCGGCGCCGGACGCTCCCGTGGTCGCCGCCGGGGCGCGGGGTACGCCGCCCGCGAGGATGCTCAGGCTCGCCGCGACGCGGGCCTGAGTCCATCGCTGACGGCGGCCGACTCAGAGCCCGAGGAGGACGCTTTGAAGAGCATTGGCGACGCCGTCGAGGCGGAAGAAGTCGATGGCGCTGAGGATGACCTACAATCCAAGCCTCGGCGCCGCGGCCGCAGAGGCGGACGGCGCCGTTCGACTGCCAAGGCGCAGGCGACCTCGGAGTAGATCACATGTACGCGATCGTCAAGACAGGCGGCAAGCAGTACCGCGTCGAGCGGGGTCAGACCCTGCTCGTGGAGCGCCTTGCCGCCGAGCAGGGGTCGAGCGTGGCGCTCGAGCCGATCCTGTATCGCTCCGATGACGCCGTCTTCGATACGGCCGGCCTGAAGAAGGTGAAGGTTACGGCGAAGGTTCTCGGTCACGAGCGCGGCGAGAAGCTGCGCGTGTTCAAGTTCAAGCCGAAGCGCGGATACAAGCGCCGCACAGGCCACCGCCAGGAGCTGACGCGGATCGAGGTCACCGACATCTCGATGGGCGCGGCCGCCAAGCAGGCCACCGCCAAGCCGGTTGCCGCGAAGCCCGCCGCAGCAAAGCCGGCGGCCAAGCCCGCGGCGGCCAAGCCGGCCACGGCGAAGCCGGTCGCTGGCAAGTCCGCCGCGAAGAAGCCCGCGGCCAAGCCCAAGGAGGCATCGGATGGCACATAAGAAGGGACTTGGGTCCAGCCGTAACGGGCGCGACTCCAACGCCAAGCGCCTCGGCGTGAAGACGTTCGCCGGCCAGACAGTCACCGGCGGCGAGATCATCGTGCGCCAGCGCGGGACACGCTTCAAGCCGGGAACGGGCGTGGGGATCGGCAAGGACGACACGCTCTACGCGCGCGCTGCGGGGACCGTGCAGTTCACGACCGGCCGCCGTGGCAGGGTCGTGAACGTGCTCTCAGAGAGCGGCTAACGCGCCGCCCGGCGGGGCCGGCGGGATGTTGCACGACCGCGCGAGAATCGAAGTGAAGGCCGGCGCCGGCGGCGACGGTAGCGCGAGCTTCCGCCGCGAAGCGCACGTTCCACGGGGTGGGCCCGATGGCGGCGACGGCGGACGCGGAGGCGAGGTCGTGCTCGTGTGCGATGACTCGCTGCGCGACCTGCAGAGCTTCAGGCGCAAGGCCCACTATCGAGCCGGCCGCGGCGGTCACGGCGAAGGCGCTCTGCGCCACGGCGCCGACGGCGAGACTCTCGTCGTACGGGTTCCACCGGGCACTCAGGTCGCGGGCGCCGAGGGCGAGGTGGATGGACGCCGCTGGGATCTACTCGCCGCGGGCCAGCGAGCCGTGGTCGCCGAGGGCGGCTCGGGGGGAAGGGGCAACAAGCGCTTTGCCACCCCCACGCGCCAGGCGCCGCGCTTCGCAGAGCGGGGGATGCCGGGCGAGGAGGGCTGGCTCGAGCTGCGGCTGAAGCTGCTCGCCGACGTGGGCCTCGTGGGATTGCCGAACGCCGGCAAGTCATCGCTGCTCGCGCGTCTCACGAGAGCGACGCCGAAGGTGGCGAGCTACCCGTTTACGACGCTCGCGCCCGTGCTCGGAGTGCTCGATACCCCGCCTGCCCCCGGCCACGGGGGGTTCGAGGCATACCCGAGGGGCGCACGGCGGGCGGCTGCGGAGCGTCAGCTCGTGATCGCCGACATCCCTGGCCTGATCGAAGGCGCGAGCGAGGGGGCGGGCTTGGGCCACGACTTCCTCGCACACGTTGAGCGCACCCGTCTGCTCGTACACGTGCTCGATCTCGCTCCGGAGCTATCGGCGGGCGAGGGTGCCGACGCGGTGGCCAACCACGCGACGATCGAGCACGAGCTCGAGGCCCACGACGAGCGGCTTGCCCGTCTGCCGCGGGTGCTGGCTCTCTCCAAGGCCGACCTCGTTCCGGCGCAGCGCGCGGCCGAGGCGATCGAGCAATGGTCGCAGCGCCTGGGAGCAGAGGTGCCGGTGATCGCCACGTCGAGCGCTACGGGCGCCGGCATGCGGGAGCTGGCGGCAGAGCTGTTTCGTCGCGTGCCAGCACTTGCACAAGCGGGGTCCGCTGCCAGCTCCAACGCAGGCGTGTCGGTCGGCGAGCGGGCGACCGAGCGCGAGCCTGAGCTCGCCGAGCACATGGTGTTCCGCCCAGCAGCCTCGAGTGGCTTCGTCGTAGAGCGCGTCGCTCCTGGCTCGTTCGCCGTCAAGGGCAGGGGCGTGGAGCGCCTGCTGGCGCGCTATGACGTGGAGAACGAGGACGCGATGGTCTACCTGGAGACGCGCCTGCGCAAGATCGGTGTGATGCGCGCTCTCGAAGCAGAGGGCTTTCAGGCCGGCGACGAGCTGGAGATCGCAGGTGTGGTCTTCGAGCTCGATCCGAACGAGCCGGCATAAGCTGCAGACATGAAGCGTGTGGTCATCAAGCTCGGGTCGAGCATCGTCGCGGATGAGGACGGTGAGCTGCGCACCGGCGTGCTGACAGGCATCTGCGACGTGGTCGCGTCGTTGCACGGCGAGGGCAGGGAGGTCGTGATCGTCTCTTCGGGGGCCATAGCTCGCGGCGTGCGGATCATGGGCCTGCCCGTGCGCCCCGTCGCGGTGCAGGAGCTGCAGGCCGCAAGCGCCGTCGGTCAGGGCAAGCTGTACCGCGTCTACGACGAGCTGTTGCGCGCACGCGATCTCATCTCCGCTCAGGTGCTGCTCACGTTCATGGACATGAGCGCGCGCACCCACTATCTCAACGCGCGCCAGACGTTGCGCAAGCTGCTCGATTGGAGGGTGGTGCCGGTCATCAACGAGAACGACACCACTGCCACCGACGAGATCTCCTTCGGCGACAACGACTTCCTCGCGGCGCAGGTGGCGATCCTCACGGCGGCCGACCTGCTCGTGCTGCTGACCGACATCGACGGGCTCTACACCGCGGACCCACGCCATGACCCGGACGCGCGTCTCGTGCACGAGATCACCGACTTCGAGACGCTCGGGGGGATCGAGATCGGGCACACCACGTCACGACTCGGCTCCGGCGGCATGCGCTCGAAGGTGGTGGCGGCCGACATGGCGACGGCCGCCGGGATCAGAGCCGTCATCTGCAACGGGGTGCGCGAAGGCGCGCTGCGGGCCGTGCTCGACGGGCACGTGGAGGGTACGAACTTCCCGCCGCGCGCGGCACGCCACTCGTCGTTCAAGCTGTGGCTGCGCTACGCCAAGCCGAGCCACGGGACGCTCCTGGTCGACGCGGGCGCCGCCAGGGCTCTGCGCGAGGATGGGACGAGCCTGTTGCCGGTCGGGATCGTCGAGGTGCTCGGTTCGTTCGATGCAGGCGATGCGGTTGACATCGCCGAGCGCGACACGCCAGCTGAGGGGAGCGGTCGGGTCGTGGCGAAGGGTATCTGCAACTACTCGGCGCAGGAGTTGCGCAGCGTGAAGGGGTTGAAGTCCAACGCCGTGCAGGAGATCCTGCCGCGGGCGACCGAGGAGGCCGTGCACCGCGACTACATGGTGCTCGACTGACGCTCCGCACCACACGACGAACCTCGAAGGGCCTTCACGCAGAGCTCTCGTGGCCGCGCACGAGGCTGTCGTACCCTTTAGGGCGATGGCGACCACCGTCTCATCGGTAGCCGAGGTCTGCGCGCGTGCGCGCGAGGCGTCCAGAGGGCTGGCGAGCGCCGACACGACCACCAAGAACGCAGCGCTCGTAGCGATCGCCGCTGAGCTGCGCGAGCGCGTGGCAGAGGTCCTTAGCGCGAACGAGCTCGACCTGCAGGCCGCTCGCGAGGGCGATCTGGGGGAGGCCCTGCTGGACCGGCTGCGTCTCGACGAGCAGCGGATCGCCGGCATTGCGGAGGCGGTCGAGGCGGTCGCAGCGCTGGGCGATCCGGTCGGCGAGGTGATCGACGGCCGCCGTCTGCCGAACGGCCTGGACGTGCGTAAGGTGCGCGTGCCGCTCGGCGTGATCGCGGTGGTGTACGAGGCGCGTCCGAATGTCACGATCGACGCGGTCGCCCTGTGCGTGAAGTCGGGCAACGCGATCGTCCTGCGCGGGTCATCCGCCGCCGCGCACTCCAACGCGGTGCTGTCGTCGATCGCCTCCGAGGCCGCAGTGGGGGCTGGACTCCCGCAGGGGTGCATCGGGCTCGTGGCGGGCGGTGGGCACGAGGAGCTTGCCGAGCTGGCCACGCAGGACGGGATGATCGACCTGCTCATCCCGCGCGGCGGCGATGGCCTGAAGGCGGCGCTCAAGGAGGTGGCGAGTGTGCCGGTCATCTACGCCGCGTCAGGCAACTGCCACGTGTACGTTGACGCCTCCGCGGACCTGGACGAGGCGCTTGCGATCGTCGTGAACGCGAAGACGCAGCGTCCGGGGGTGTGCAACGCGGCCGAGACGCTGCTCGTTCACAAGGACGCGGCGCCCCTGTTCCTGCCGCGGGCGCTGGCCGAGCTGAGCGCCGCCGGGGTGCAGTTGCGCGTGGACCAGCGCGCGTTCGCGCTTGTTGGCGACGCCGGCGCGGCGACGATCCCGGCGGTCGAGGAGGACTGGGATACGGAGTACCTCGCGATGACGCTCGCCGTCGCGGTGGTGGACTCCGTGGAGCAGGCGATCGAGCACATCGCCCGCTACGGCTCCGGGCACTCGGAGGCAATCGTCACGAAAGACACGGCCAGCGCGCGCGCATTCCAGCTCGGGGTCGATGCGGCCTGCGTGTATGTCAACGCCTCGACGCGCTTCACCGACGGCGGCGAGTTCGGGATGGGCGCGGAGATCGGCAACTCGACGCAGAAGCTCCACGCTCGCGGACCGATCGGGCTGCGCGAGCTGTGCACGTCCAAGTACCTCGTCGAAGGCAACGGCCACGTTCGCGCGTGAGGCCGTGGGCCGGACGACGCCTGGCGGACAGAGCATCGGGATCCTTGGGGGCATGTTCAACCCGCCGCACGTCGGTCATCTCGCCCTCGCACACGCGGCTGCGAGCGATCTCGACCTGGAGCGCGTGCTGTTGACGCCGACGCTCGTCTCGCCGCATAAGCCTGCCGAGGAGGACCCTGGCGCCGAGCATCGCCTGCGCATGTGCCGTCTCGCGGTGCAGGACGATCGGCGTGTGGGCGTGTGCGCGCTCGAGCTCGAGCGTCCAGGGCCGTCCTATACGGTCGATACGCTGCGCTCCATCCATGAGGGCGATCCCGACGTGGAGGTGACGCTTATCGTCGGCGCCGACATGGCTCGAACGCTCGGCTCCTGGCGTGAGCCGCGGGAGATATTGAGGCTGGCGCGGCTTGCGGTCGCGGAGCGCGATGATGTGACCAGGCGGGAAGTGCTCGACGCGCTCGTTCCGCTCGACGGCGCGGGCCGGACCGCGTTCCTGGAGATGCCCCTCGTGGACGTGTCGTCGTCGATGATCCGCCTGCGCGTGACGGCCGGCGAGCCGGTCGAGGCGCTCGTGGGCTCAGACGTGGCCCGGTATATCGCCCAACACGAGCTCTACGGCGCTCAGGCGGCGGGTCGAGTGCAGGAGTCGGCGCGATGAGCTCGCAGGAGCTCCTCGCCGAGATCTGCCGCTATGCGGAAGACAAGAAGGCAGCCGATCTGATCGAGCTCGACCTGCGCGAGGTGCTCGGATACACCGACTGGTTCGTGATCTGCTCGGGGAACACCGAGCGCCAGACGAAGGCGATCCACGATGGGATCTTGGAGGGGCTCAAGCACGACCACGAAGTGCTCCCGCGCCGGGTCGAGGGTTTGGCGAGCGCCGGCTGGATCCTGATGGACTATCTCGACGTGGTGGTCCACATCTTCACGCCTGCGACGCGCGAGTTCTATCGCTTGGAGCAACTGTGGGGGGAGGCTCCGACGCGCAGGGCTCAGGCAGGCTCCAACTAAGGTCCTAAGGCGCTTGTCGCTCGCGAACGAGCTGGATCGCATCGACGGCGCGGTGCAAACGAGGCTCAGCCGACGACCTGCACCGGATAGTCGAGGTTGAGCGTGGCGCCGCCGGCGTTGATCACCGCCCTGAACGTCAGCGGAAAGCCGACGGCCGAGGAGGGCCATGTGAAGATGTCGTGGAAGCTCCCCATGAACGTGTAGTGCGAGCGATGCGCCACGACCTGACCTGCGAACAGGTACTGGTAGCGCACTTCAGCCTTCACGCGCTTGCCGCCGCGGGTCACGACGAATCCGATCGGCCAATGCCGGTTGACGTGCGGATGATGGGTGCTCGCGCGCATCGTCGCCGTGAGGGCGCCGGAGGAGGCGAGCACGACGCCCGGCGCGATTTCCCGCGATGGCGGAATCGTTGCGGTCGGTCGTCGAGTCGTGGTGGCCGGCGGCTGGGTCGCACCGGTTGCGGTCGCTCGCGTGGTATTCGAGCCGGCTTTGGAAGAGCCGCTTCCGCAGCCGCCGAGCGCGACTCCCAGGATCACGAGCGCTCCAGTGGCACGCAGTGCGTTCATGCCGTCATCTTCCGCTGGCCGACCCGTCGATGATAACGCCCTAGGGTCGCCACTTGATCGAGCAGCCGACCGGCGGCGTCTGCGCTGGATCGGGCTCGCGACCTTCGAGCACCGCGTCGAGGGCGTCGCGCAGGAAGGCGGCATTCTGGGCGGGGTCTTCATAGTCGGCGTCGGGGGCGCCGCGGTAGCGCAGCAGCCCGTCCGCGTCGAGCACGAACACGTCGGGTGTCGTCTCCGCGTCGTATGCGCGAGCTACGTCCTGTGACTCGTCGCGCAGGTAGGGAACACCGTCGAATTCACCTTGTTGCACCCGGGCGCGCATGGCCTCGGCGGAGTCGCGCGGATAGCGCTCGGCGTCGGTGGGGTTGATCGCGAGCACACGCACCGCGCGATCTGAGTAGTCGTGCGCGACGGCGACGATCCGCTCGTGCCACGCGAGCGCGTAGGGACAGTGGTTGCACGTGAACACGACCACCGTGGCCGGCGCCCCACCCGGCTCGTGCATGGTCCCGTCGGTGTCCGGCAGGGCGAATGTCGGTGCGTGCTCGCCGATCGCTGTCATCTCACTCCCTCTCGGTGGTGGCGGTCTGGGCTGTTGCAAGCGCGTCACGCACGTCCGCCGGGTCGGGCGTCGGCGAGATCCTGCCGTCGCGACGATGATAGACGCGGCACGTCAGCCCGAGGGGCTCGCCGTTCGGCGGCTGCACATCCACGCCGTCGATGCGGATCGTGGGGGAGCCGACGAAATGCTCCTGTTCGGCATCGGCATCGGTGTGGACCTCGCGGACGATCACCTCGTTCGGGTCGAGCCCCAATTCCGCCATCGCCGCGCGCAGGTCGGCGAGCGCCTTGGGGTGCGACGGACAATCCGCCCAGAACAGAAGCTCTACGCGCATGGCCTCACGTTATCCCCCGTCGCCTTGCCGTGGCCGATAGCGTCTGTGCCTGATGGGCGAGTGGCGCTCTGATGGCGGCGACTCGACGAAGGACGCTTATGTCGCAATTCCGCCAGACATTTGGGCCGATGTCGGTAAGACTTGAGCGTGTGATCGAGGACTTCGAGCGTTGTTATCAGGCCGCACGGTCCAGGGACCCGCGCTTCGACGGCTGGTTCTTCGCCGCGGTGACCTCCACCGGCATCTACTGCCGCCCGAGTTGTCCGGCGATGACTCCCCTGCGTGAGAATGTGCGCTTCTACCCCTCGGCGGCGGCTGCGCAGCAGGCCGGCTTCCGGGCGTGCAAGCGGTGCCGGCCGGATGCGACCCCCGGATCGCCCGAGTGGGACGGACGCGCCGACGTGGTCGCGCGGGCG
>DASUDH010000072.1:0-3325 GCA_036275675.1 Solirubrobacteraceae bacterium
CGGCTAGGAACTACAGCTAGCGAACGGCCGGCTCGGCCAGCGCCCGGGCGCGGCGCTCGAAAGCGAGCTCGGCCTCGAAATCGGCGTCGTCGCCGTGAGCGAACGTGACCGGGCCGTCGCGCTCGAGCATCGCTATGAACGCGTCGACGATCTCGGCGTCGAGCTGGCGGCCGGCCACCCGTCGCAGCTCGGCGATCGCGTCCTGCGGGGTCATCGGCGAGCGGTAGGAGTCGCGTGCCGTGAGCGTGTCGTACACGTTGCAGACCGCAAGGATGCGGGATGCGAGCGGAATCTCGTTGCCGATCAGCCCAGCCGGATAGCCGCTGCCGTCGATGTGCTCGTGGTGATAGAGGATCGCGTCGGCCACCGGGCCGTAGCCGTCCAAGCGCCCGACGAGCGTGGCGCCCTCCTGAGGGTGGCGGCGGACTACCGCCCAGTCCTCGTCGGAGAGGATCTCGGCGTGGAGGATACGGTCGGGGAGGGCGAACTTGCCGATGTCATGGAGCAGACCGGCCGTATGGGTGAGGTCTTGATCGGCCTCGTCACAGTCCAGCTCGCGTGCCAGCGCGCGCGAGTAGCGCGCGACGGCGGCGGCGTGACGAGCCGTCATGCGATCTCTGAGGGCGAGCGTCTCGACGAGTGTCACGAGTACGCCCAACTGCATCGAGGCGAGTCGAATGGAGCGCGCCTCGAGCTGCTCCGCGCGATCCTCGGAGCGCAGTAGAGCACGAGCCAGGTACTGGAAAATGAGGATCACGACGACGACGCCGACAAGCGCCGGATAACCGAGGTTCGTGTAGGCCACGGCGAGGATCGCCGCGAGGATCGCGGCCGCGAACTGTCCGGGGAGCATTGGGATCAGGAGCGTGCGCACCTGGGTTACGAGCCCTCGTTCTTGAAGCACCCGCTTCTGAATGGCGATCAATGCGAAGTTGACGACGTTGGTCACGACGAACGTCCCGAACACGATCAGCCCAAACGCGACGCTTCGTGTCGTTGCGTGCAAGGCGGTGTCGTGGACGTCGCCGATCGCGATGCGTATCAGCACGCCGCCCATGAGCGCGAATGCGACGTAGGTGGCGGTATTGGAGAGGCAGACGACCACCGGCGGACGCCTGGAGAGCGAGTCGAATGTGATCGCGACGACCGCGATCGCCACCGCGGGCGCCGGACCGAGCAGGGTCATCGCCAGCACGAGCGCGACGAACCCCGCCGAGAGGCTCTGGCTGCCGACCGTGAGCTCGAGCCGCTCGCCGAGCACGCTCAACACGAGCAGCAGCGCCACCAGCTCGGGGGGTCGCCAGTCGACGCTCCTCGACAGGAACACGGCCGCCACGAGACAGCCGGCGAGCAGGAGGAGCTGACCCGTGTTGTAGAGCAGGTGACTGCGTCGCCGCAGAGGGTTCATCGCCGCGATTCGCATGGGTCTGTCGTCCTTAACGGCCGACACGGCGTCGTACTTAAGGCGTGCTGGACAGAACACGGACGGTGATCGCGGCGACGTATTGGTTCAAGCGCTCTGTTCTGTACGTCGCGAATGCTCCACCTGTCGCGGCAGGATGCGTCGAGTGCGGAGCGCGGCCTTACTGCGTCGTGGTCACCAGACTGGGCTCGGTGACGACGGTCGCTTGATCCTCCACGCCCCCGCGCAACCCGCGCATCGGCAGGCGCAGGAACGCGACCGTCGCAAGTGTGGCCACCGTTCCCGCCACGGCCATCGCCACGCGCGGTGAGCTCAGCGCGGCGATGCCGCCGCCCAGCGCAAAGCCGATCGCGGGACAGAGCGCGTTCAGCGATCCCACCGCGCTCATCAGGCGTCCGTGCAACGCGGCGGGCGTGAGCTGTTGTACGGCGCTGATCAGCGACGGCCACTGGATGCCGTTTCCGATGCCGCCGACCACGGCCGAGCCGCACGCGAACACCAGCGTCGGAGATACGGCGAAGCCGAGGTAGGCGAGGCCGACGAGCAACGTGCCTCCGGTCAGCATCGGCCCGAGCGGACGGCGCACCGAGCGAGCGAATACGACCGCCCCCAGCGCCGCGCCGACCCCCCAAGCCGCCACGAGCAGTCCGAAGCCGAGGTCGCCCGCGCCCAAGGTGGACTTGGCGTAGAGAACCTCTACCGGCTCGACAGAGGCGAAGACGACTATCGCGATCGCCTCGGTGACGAACAGGACGCGCAAGGCCGGTACCGCGCGTAGGTGCTGCACGGCAGCGAGCAGACGCGTGCGAATCGAATCTCCGCTCGGCTCCTCGATGTGCGTGCTCAGCCGCAGCAGCAGTCCGGCGCACGCGAGAAACGTGAGCGCGTCGACGAGCAACGCGACCGGTCCCCCGACGGCGTGCACGAGCGCACCGCCGATCGCTGGTCCGATCGCCAGAGTCCCCATGAACGCGAAGTTCAACGCGGCGCTCGCCTCTCGCTGGGCTGCCTCCGTCGCCGCCTGCTGTGCTCCCCGATCGAGATCCGAAGACGCGCCCGCGCGGGTCTCCACGACCGCCACACGGGCTGCCGAAGCGCGCACCAGCGCCGTCGCCGCCACAGCCACGATGCCGTCGACCGTCACGACCACGAGCACACCCGCGAGCCAGAAGTGCCACAGCAGGGCCGCGAGAGCGACGGTGAGAACAGCCTCCAACAGGTACAGCCACGCGAGCCGTCCGCCGCGCGAAGAACGCTCGGTGCGGGCTACGAGCACCGGCGCCAGCAGCGCCGGCAGCAGTCCTCGAGCCACGAACAATCCCGCTGTGGCGATCGCGCTGTGCGTGTGGTCGTAGACGCCCAAGGCCAGCGCGACATACCCGAACCAGGTCCCCAGTTCGTTGACCGCATATGCAAACAGGATTCTCCGCAGTCGGGGGGACTTGGGAAGCAAGGACGCCTCTCGACGCTGGCGGTGACTCGACGCTTGGTCGCCGAGTGGGCGAAATACTAGGGTGGACCGCCGACGGTAAACCGCAAGGCTGCGACATCACAACCGGATCGGACCCGCCCTGACCCCTACACCGTGGCCGCGTCGACATCCGCCGGCGCCGGGGCGGGTGTCGGGCTGCCCACGGCGAGAACCGGCAGAGTCGGGTGCCTGCGACCGAGCAAGCGGACGAGCGACTCGGCGGAGACATCGCCGAGATCGCCGGTGAGCACGACCATCCGACTTCCGGCGGCGGCTGCGATCACCTCCCACGTCTCGTGGGCCTCGAGGAAGCACGTGCTGGCGGGCAACAGGCCGCGCAACTCGCCGAGCATCCTCGAGCGCTTGCTCGCGTCGGCGCCCGCGACGAGCACCTGGGTGACAGGCTCAACGGATGTCGTTCGCTGCTCAGC
>DASUDH010000073.1:0-10693 GCA_036275675.1 Solirubrobacteraceae bacterium
ATCCAGGCCGGCATCGAGCGCGCCGACGTGTTCATAGCCTCGACAGACGGCGACAACACGAACCTCATCATCGCCCAGATCGCCCAGCGGCGGTTCGGGGTGCCAAAGGTGCTGGTACGTGTGATGGACCCGGCACGCGCGGGCTGGTACGGCGAACAGGGCCTGCACACCATCTCTCCCACGAAGCACGCGATCGAGATGTTCGAGAGCGCGCTCGCTGCCGAGTCGGCATAGGTCTGCAGGTGCGCGAGGTGCAGTCGTGTACGTGATCATCGTCGGCGCCGGCAAGGTCGGGCGTAACCTCGCCCGCGAGCTGATCCTCAAGGGCAACGAGGTCACCCTGATCGAGTCCTCGCGCGCACGCTACCTAGTGATCGAGGAAGAGTACGAGCACGCCGTCCAGTACGGCGACGCCACCGAGCTGTGGGTGTTGGAGCGCGCCGGCGTCCAGCGCGCCGATCTCGTCATCGCCGTCACGGGGGACGACGAGGACAACATGCTCGTCTGCCAGGTCGCCAAGGAGAAGTACCTGTGCGAGCGGATCATCGCGCGCGTCAACAACCCGCGCAACTACGATCACTTCAAGCTGCTCGGCATCCAGCCAGCCGTGTCCGCCACCGACCTGATCCTGCGCCTGATCGAGCACGAGGTCCCGCGCTACGGGCTCGTCCACCTGCTCGCGCTCGAAGAGGAGCGCCTGGAGATCATCGAGCTCGAGGTCAGCGACGACGCGCCCGTCGTCGGCGAAAACGTCTCCTCGATCTCGCTGCCGGAAGGCAGCCTCATCATCTCCGTCTTGCGTGACGGCTCGGGCTTCGTCCCCAAGGCCGACACCGTCATCGAAGCGGGCGACGAGGTGCTGCTGGTGCTCGACCCGGGCCTCGAGCCGGCGATCACCGCCTTCTTCGCGCCGAGCGGGAACCGCGCGGAGGCCTGACACTCCCCACTGGGATCGCGGCCGGCCGCAGGCCGGACGGAGGGGCTCAATAGGCTCCGCGGGACAGGGACTCGAACCCGACCATCCTTCTCAGGGAACGTCCGCCCGGGGGCGGGCAGGGTCTCACAGGCTCCGGGGCAGGGACTCGAACCTCGTTTCTCCGTTCAAGGATCGCCCGCCGGAAAGGCGGGCAGGTCTCACAGGCTCCGGGACAGGGACTCGAACCCTGACACGTGGATTATGGTGCGTGAACCACAACCGGCGGGGCGCTGTCCGCCTCGGCCGTCGGGATCAGGTGGTACTGCACGGTAAAGCCAAGGCTCTCCGCGTAGCGATCGACGGTCGATACCTTCGCGTCGGCCGCCGTGCTCTCCAAGCGCGCGACGAAAGACTGCGAGGTCTCCATCGCCGCGGCAATCGCGGTCTGCGAGCGCTTCTGCTCCTCGCGCTGCCCAGCCAGAGCACGCAGCAACTCACGGCGCCGGCGAGCCGCGTCCAGCAGCCGCGGAAACTCGGGGTTGCGTGTGGCGCGCTTGTCGATTAGCTTGTCTAGGAAATCGCGCTCGGGCATGGGTGCTGTCTACTCTCTGAATGGGCTTCGATATCTACAGCGGTATCTCTTTCTAGAGATAGCTTAGCGCCTCTCAGCCTCCTTCAACGATCTCAGGCCCGGTTGAGGACTTCTGTCCACCCCCAGCCTCCTCAACCAGGCCCCACGCCCACTCGACCGCGGAGGTTGCACCTCGACGCCGTCTCACGCTCGACGGCGTGCGCCGTGTCGTCGTCATAGCGAAGTTCCGCCGCGTAGGGCGAGAGCAAGTCCACCTCGACAAGCTCCTCCGGCAGCCGCACGCCCGCGTTCTCGCATTGCCCCATGAGCACTCGCAGATCATGCCGGTGGGCGAACTCCACCCCACGTGCGGCCAAAACGGCCTTGAGTGCCTTCTCGACAGCCTGCTGGGCGTGAAAGCAGACGAGCACGTCCGCTACTTCGTCTATCGGCAGCATCCCCTTGGTCCCGGCCGCGTCCTCGTCGGCGCGGCGTAGAAGTTGCTCTGCGAGATCCTGCTCGCTCGCCATCAGGCGACGAGTTCCCGGCCGCCCGTCAGTGCCGTGTGAATGAGGCTGCCTCGCACGTCGCGCCACTCCTGCACCCTGTGCTCGCTCGCGACGATGATGTCCATTGGGACCAGCACATCCGCCAGTACCCTACGCAGCCGCACCGACTCCAAGGCGGGATTCTCGACCTCCGGCTCGATCACCAAGAAGTCCAGATCGCTATCCCGCGTCAGCTCCCCACGCGCAGCCGAGCCGAACAGGATCACCCGCGAGCTCGGTGGCGCCGCCTCTGACAACCGACGGCCAGCCTCCGCTATCACCGCATCGTCAAGCACGCGCTCACGATACCCGCTCCGGGGCACCCGCCCAGGCTGCGATCGCACGATTGGCACGAATCCTGGCACGAGCGGCCCCCCTAAAACGCGAAACGCCCCACAATACGGGGCGCAGCGTTACTCCGGGACAGGGACTCGAACCCCAAACTCGTGCTCCAGAGGCACGCGTGTTGCCAATTACACCATCCCGGAACGGCACGGCAAGGATAACCAACGACTCCCTACGCCACCGCGTGCACGGCCCAGTCGCGGTAGAGGTCGTGGTAGCGGCCTTCGGCGGCGATGAGCTCGTCGTGGGTGCCCTCCTCGGCGATCTTGCCGTGCTCGAGGACGACGATGCGGCCGGCCTGGCGGATCGTGGAGAGGCGGTGGGCGATCACGATCGCCGTGCGTCCGGCGAGCAGGCGGCGCAGGCCGGTCTCGATGCGGCCCTCGGTGTGCAGGTCGACGTTGGAGGTCGCCTCGTCGAGGATCAGCACGCGCGGATCGGCGATCAGGGCGCGAGCGAACGCGATCAGCTGGCGCTGGCCCGCCGAGAGCTGGGCGCCGCGCTCGCCGACCTCGGTGTCGTAGCCGTGCTCGAGCTCGGAGACGAACGTGTCGGCACCCACGGCCTTCGCGGCGGCCTTGACCTCCTCGTCGGAGGCGTCGGGCTTGCCGAATGCGATGTTCTCGCGGATCGTGCCCGAGAACAGGAACGCCTCCTGCGGGACGATCCCCATTTGCGAGCGCAGCGTGCCGCTCGCCACGTCGCGCAGGTCGTGCCCGTCGATCAAGACGCGTCCCGCGGTGGGGTCGTAGAAGCGGGCGGCGAGCTTCGCGAACGTCGACTTGCCCGCTCCCGTGGCGCCCACCAGTGCCACCGTCTGGCCCGGTGGGATGTGCAGGCTGACGCGGTCAAGCGCCAACACCTCGGCCGGTCCCACCGTGCCGCCGCCGGCGGCGGCTGCTTCGCGACCGTCGCCGTCTGCGGCGCGCACACCATTGCCGGCCCCACCCGCGCCCTCCGGCGCCGGCCCGAGTCCACCGCGTCCGTGGCGCCTGTAGGCGAACGACACGTCCTCGAAGCTCACCTCCCCGTGGATGCGCTCCAGCCCGGTCGCGTCCGGCCTGTCGGTCAAGTCGGGCTTGACGTCGAGCAGCTGGAAGATCTTCTCGAGCGCCGCCATCCCGGACTGGTAGGTGGCATACAGCTGAGAGAGCTGCTGGATCGGGTCAAACAGGTTGGCGAGCGCCGCGATAAACGCCACGACAGTGCCGACGGTGATGTGCCCTTCGATCGCCTGGTAGCCGCCGTACAGCACGATCGCAGCAACCGCCAAGCCCGAGAGCATTTCGATGGACGGGAAGTAGTTGGCGTTCAGCCGCACGGTCACCATGTTGGCCTCGCGGTTGTCCTCGTTGAGCTCGGCGAACGCCGCCTCGTGATGGGGCTCCTGGCCGAACGTGCGCACGACCCTGATCCCGGACAACGTCTCCTGCAGGTAGGCGGTGATCGACCCGATCGTCTCGCGCGTGCGTCGGAAGGCGCCGGCGGAGGCGAGCCGGAACCATAGGCTCCCGGCGGCGAGGATCGGGAAGATGCAGAAGGTGAGCAGCGCCAGCTTCACGTCGAGCGCCAGCAGGATCACGATCGTCCCGATCAGGATCAGGCCCGACTGGAACAGGGTCACGACGGAGTCGGTCACGAGGCTGTCGAGCGCCTCGACGTCGTTGGTGATGCGCGAGATCAGCACGCCCGCCGGGCGGCTCTCGTAGAAGCCGATGGGGAGCGTCTGCAGGTGCGTGAAGATGCGAATGCGAAGATCCGCGAGCACTCGCTGGCCAACCCACCCGACGAGGTAGGTCTGGATATAGGTCATCACCCAGAACAGCGCCGCCGCTGCGAGGAAGGCGATCACGATCAGCACGAGCACGGTCGTGTCGTGCTTTTCGATGCCGCTGTCGATCGCCGCCTTGGCCAGCAGCGGCGGCGCAAGCGAGGCGGCCGTGCCGAGCAACAGCGCCACGAGCGTGAGCGCCGCGCGGCCGCGATAGGGCCGCAGCAGCGCGAGCAGTCCGCGCAGGTTGCGCCCGCGTGTGCCTCTGGCGGCACGCTCGCCGTCCCACTGCCCGGTGGGCCCGCGCCCGGAGATGATCCGTCCGCCGTGCGCGCTCACAGGTATGCCCTCGTGGGATCTCGGGGCATCGGGATCGTGGCCCCCGCCACGCGGGTGCAGATCACACTCACAGGCTGCTCACCTGCCGTTCGCATGTCTCCTTGGTCATGAACACGGTCTCCGGCAGCCCCTTCTCGACTATTTCGCGGTACAGCTCAGAAGCTTCGAGCAGCTCGTGATGGTTGCCGTAGGCGGCGATTCTGCCGTGGTCGAGCACCGCGATCTCGTCCGCGAGTGCGATCGTGGAGAGGCGGTGTGCGATCACGAACGTGGTGCGCCCCGTCATCGCCTCCGCCAGCGCCAGCTTGATGCTCTGCTCGGTGGATGCGTCCACCGATGAGGTTGCGTCGTCGAGGATCAGCACGCGCGGGTTGGCCAGCAGCGCGCGCGCGATCGCCAGGCGCTGGCGTTGACCGCCGGAGAGCGTCAGCCCGCGCTCGCCCACGCGCGTGTCGTATCCCCGCGGCAGGCGCTGCACGAACTCGTGCGCCTGTGCGCGGCGGGCCGCGAGCTCGATCTCCTCGCGCCGCGCGTCCGGTCTCGCGTAGGCGATGTTTTCCGCGACGGTCGCCGAGAACAGGAACGGGTCGTCGCTGACCACCGCGATCGCGCGGCGCAGCGAGCGCACGCTCACCTCGCGCACGCTGGCGCCGTCGAGCAGGACCTCACCATCGCTGACGTCGTACAGGCGAGAGATCAATGACACGAGGCTCGTCTTGCCCGAGCCGGTGGCGCCCACGAGTGCGATCGTGCGGCCTGCCGGCACGTCTAGGTCGATGTCGCTCAGCACCGCTCGCGAGCGCCGCGGATCGATATGGCCGTTGGAGGATGCAAGCGCGCCCAGCTCCTGGTCGCTGTCGTAGCGCAGCGTGACGCCGCGCAGCTCCACGTGGCCGCTGCCGGCTGGCAGGTCGCGCGCGCCGGGCGGCTCTGTCAGCCGCGGCTCGCGGTCGAGCAACTGAAAGATGCGCGCGCCCGAGGCGGTCGCCCGCTGGGCCAGGCCGAGCGTCACGCCGAGCGAGCGCATCGGCGCGATCAGCATGTTCAGGTAGAAGTAGAACGCGATGAACTGGCCGAGATCGAGGTTGTGGTGGATGACCGCCTGCCCGCCGATCAGCAGCACGGCCGCGAGCCCGAGCTGGGGCAGGAAGCCGATCATCGGGTTGTAGCGAGCCTCCAACCGGGTCGCCACCATCGCCTGCTCGAACACACGCCCCACGCTGTGTGAGAAGCGCTCGAGCTGGCGCGGCTCGCGCGCGAAGGACTTCACGACGCGCACGCCCGAGATGTTCTCCTCGGCGTCGGCGGTCAGCTCGGCGATGCGCTGCTGGACCTCCTGGATGGCGGGCCTCGCGCGGCGGCCGTAGCGTTGTGAGATGACCACCACGAATGGCACCGGCGCGATCGAGATCAGGCCGAGCTCGGGGTTGATGACGATCATCGCGATGCCCGCCAGCACGAGTGTGAGGGCGGACTGCATGATGAACACGAGCCCGTAGCCGAGGAAGAAGCGCACCGCCTGCAGGTCGACCGTTGCGCGCGACATGAGCTGGCCGGTCTGCTGGCGGTCGAAGAAGCCGAGCTCCAGGCGCTGCAGGTGGTTGTAGAGCCGCTCGCGCAGGTCGTACTCGATTCCGAGCGACACGTGCCCGGCGATGATGCGCCGCCAGTAGGTGAGCGCCCACCGCGCGAGCACTGCCAGGGCGATCGTCGCGGCGAGCAGCACGAGCGTTTCGCGGTTGTGGGCCACCGCCGAGGCGCGGTGCTGCTGGGAGCCGGAGGCGCCTTTGTGGATCGCTTCGCCGGCTTGGCCCGTCAGGTAGGGGATCAAGACGGTCATCACCATTGCGACGCTCGCGAGCGCGCCCGAGACGATCACCCCTCGGCGGTAGGGGCGCAGGAAACCAAGCAGTCGGTAGAAGGTCGCCATAGTTGCTTAGTCAACGATTATTGCATCCGGCTCTGATTTGTGACTCCACGGTGGCGCCTCGCCGGTTCGCAGGCCGGGTTCGACGTGCAAGCGGCCTCGACCGCGGGTGTGGGCACTAACCTTGCCGCATGCCATCCGACGGGCCGCTCGCACCTCGCCCGCTGGGTCCGGATGCCGGGCTTTGCGAGATGTGCCGGCATCGCCAGATGGTGCCCAACACGCGCGGCTCAATGTTCTCTTTGTGCACCCGCTCGCGGATCGATCCAGCTTATCCGCGCTACCCGCGACTGCCGGTCCTATCCTGTCGCGGCTACGAGAAGCGGGCGCCCTGAACGACGCGTGGCGGCCATACGTGTGGCGACTCAGCCGCCGATGCTCGGCTGTTGCAGCAGCAGCACCGAGCTAGCCGACTGCTCGGGAATCAGCACGGAGTCATAGAGCAGCTTCCCGGTGAGCTCGTTCAGGAGCGCCGCTTCGGAGGCATGGGCGATCGTCTTTACGGTTGGGGCCACATCCGACAGCGTCTGGTCGAGCGGCCTGGACAGCTCCTCCACGACATCGCTCGGGCGGAACAGCAGCACACGGCTCGGTGCCCCCGGCGTGCCGATGCCCGCAACGGTGGTCGGAGTCGTCGCGGTGGACGTGGCAGACCCACTCGCGGCCTGCGTTTCGCTTGCCTTCTTCGAGCCTTTGCCGGCGCTCGAGCTCGTGCCTGGCGGCAGTGGCGGGTAGGTGACGATCACCTGGCTCGCCCCGCTGACATACCGGAACGTGTACAGCGCCAGCTCCAGCGCCTCGCGCCTGACGAGCAGGCCCCGCTCGACCGATGGCCGGCCCGGGATCGAGCCACTGGGGCCTTCGCCGCGGAGCTGGTAGAAGACCCCGTTTTCCGGCAGCGGTTCCGGCGTGGATCCCGAGCTGCGCAACGCCACCACGACCGGCTGGCCTCCGATCGCCTGTGGCCCGCCCGTGACTTCGACGAGACGGTGGCCGGCCGACAGCTCATACTCGGGCTCTACGTGAGCGGCGATCTGCGCGGCGGGGTCGACGTCGCCCGACGGCTTCCACGACGACCACGGAACGCCCGGTGCGCGCGCCGGCGCGAGCACGAGTGAGATCGCAAGTGCCACGGCTGCCACCCCGAGGGCGCCGAGGGCGCCGAACAGGAACTGTAGGCGCGGCGTGTGCGGAGCTTGCGAGCGTGGGCCCGCGAGCGCGGGCGAGGACGCGCCGGCAACCGGCTCGGGCAGGCGCTCGGAGCCGCCGCCGGAGGCGGTCTCTCCCGTCGGCAGCGCGAGGAAATCGCCGGCCGGCCTGAGTGTGTCGGGGTCGAACTTGGGGCGTGTCCCCGCCGGGTCGGGCGGGCGCTGCCGCGGGTCGGCATGCTCGCCTCGGGTTCGATCGCTCACAGCTTCGGCCAGATCGTCTCGTCGCCAATGTCGATGCTCGGCGCCTGCAGCCGCGCCGCGTCGAGCACTTCGACCACCTCGTCGCCGTGCAGCTCGCGGCGATTGACGAGCGTCTCGGCGATGTGCAAGACCTGCTCGCGGTTGTGCCGTATCAGGCACACAGCCGTGATGTATGCCTGGCCGAGGATCTGGGCGGCGGCGGCGCGCTTGGCCGGGTCGCCGAGGATCGCGGCGATCGCGTCGCCCTGCTCGCGCGCCCCGCGCGCGCGGTTCATGATCTGCATGCCGACCCGCTCGAATCGATCCATCACGCTCTGCTCTTCCTCGCGGCGCTGCTCCTCGGAGTCGAACAGCCGCCCGTTCAGGTCGATCGGCTCCGGGCCCATCCCGCACATCCCCACCATCCAGGCGGCGCGCGTCGTGGCGCTCTGCACGTCCCCGCCGACACCTGTCGAGTTCTCGCCGTAGAAGACGTGCTCGGCGGCCATCGCGCCGAGCGTCCACACGAGCTTGCCGACCTCCTCGTGGCGCCAGGAGGAGAAGCGCTCCTCGCGCTCGATCGCCTGGTGGTGGCCGAGCGAGCCGCCGCGCTTGCGGATCGACAGGCGCGTGGAGAGGACGTCCTGCATGTACACGTGCGAGGCCACCGCATGGCCCGCCTCGTGGATCGCCACAGCCTTGGTCTCTTCGGGCACGTAGTCGATCCCCTGCGCCGTGCCCGACTCGATCGTGGTCATCGCCTCGACGATGTCCCCCCACCCGAACTCGTTGCGCGCGTCGGAGTGGGCGAGCGTGAGCGCCATCGAGCAGACCTGCTCGATCATCGCGGGCGAGTAGCCGTGCGTTATGCGCGCCAGCTCGTCGCGGCGCTTGTCGCTGTCGAGGTCGGAATCGTGGGAGACCTTCTCCAGGTAGAGGTCGAAGATGTCGCGACGGTCGTCCTTGGTGGGTGTCCTGAACCAGATGTGCCTGCCCATCCGTCCGGGGCGGATCAGCGCCGGGTCGAGACGGTCGATCGGGACGTTGGTGGCGCCGATGAAGTAGATCTGCTCGGGCCTCGGCTTGGGTGGGCGCAGGCGCAGGCTGTGATCGCCGACCTTGCGCGGCACGACGTAGGTCGCGTCGAGCAGCGTATTGATGCGGTTGGTCCAGAACTTCTTGCTCGCCGCGGGCTCGTCCACCCCGTCCATCTGTACGAGCAGCTGGTTGAGCGCCATGCCGCCGTAGCCCATGCCTCCCATAGCCCCAGGGAACATTATGCCCGCGATGCCCTGGCCGACGCGCTGCACGAGCGGCGGGTAGAGCGGTGGGCGCGAGGGAGCGCGCTGGGCGAACAGCTTCTCGCGCCACGCCCGCGTCTCGAGGATCAGGTCCCCCGTCGAGGTGAGCGCCCCGTGCGGGCCGTGGAAGGCGAGGTCGTGGAAGGACTCGACAGACTCGGCGGGCGCCGCGGGGGTCATGCCGCCGCCGACTGTGTCGCCGCCGGCGAGCGCCTGGCGACGCAAGCCGACCGCGTCGATCTCGTCGATGAACACGATGCACTGCCCGCCCCACTTGCGCGCGAGCTTGCGCGCCTTGCGGATCAGGAACAGGACGACGATCACGTCGATGCCGATGAACGTCGCGGCGAAGCCCGAGCCGGGCATCGTCACGATCGGCGAGTTGAAGCTGGTGGCGATCGCCTTGGATAGCATCGTCTTGCCGGTGCCGGGCGCGCCGATGAACAGCAGTCCGCGCTCGGGCTTGCCGCCGGCTCTGCGGAACTCCTCGCCGGACTGCCACAGCGTGATCACGCGCGTGACCTCTTCCTTGGGCTCGCGCTGGCCGCGAACGTCGGACAGGCGCACGCCCCAGTCAGCGTCCCCCGGCTCATAGCCCTTCATCTGGCGCAGGTTGGCCACCAGCAGCGGACCGAACAGGATCAGGATGTTAAACAGGAAGAACAGCGGGAAGAGCGCGAGCTGCATCAACGTGCTGACCGCCAGCAGCGGGTTCTGGCGCAGGCCGCTCTGCACGCTGCTCCACATCGAGGAGATCGAGCCGAAGCCGAGCAGCCCCGTGACGGCGAGGCCGATCAGGTAGATGACAGCCGCGACCACGAGCAGCGTGGGCAGCAGGCGCAGGTACTTGCCGCGCCAGAACCACACCCGGCGGCGGTCGGTGGCGTCGTCGAGCAGTTCCTCGCGGTCGGCCCCGAGCAGGCTCGGGCGCGGGATCAGGCGGTGGGCGATCAGGTCGATCAGGCCTCGGAACGCGACGACCCCGGCGATCGTGCCGAGCAGCGCGGCGGGCGTGCTCCAGCCGCCGGTCTTCAAGGCCACGAACAGCGCCGGGCTGGTCAGCACCGCGACGAACGTGGCAGCCCTGCTCAGCCGCTTCCAATCTCCTCCCAGGGCGGCGTTGTCGGCATCGGGCGCGGCTCGTCGCTCGTCGAAGCTCGCCATTGCCTAGAGATTATCGCCGGTGTGTGTCTTTCCGGCTCCCTCAGTGCGCGGTGGCGGTCTGTGGCTGTGCGTGCTCGGGCATGGTCTGCTCGCCTGCGCTGACCGGGGCGTGCGAGGCGATGAAGTCCCGCGAGCGCACGAGCGTGAAACCGATCAGGGCGCCGGCAAAGGCAATCACGGCGGCTATCTCGAGGATGCTGTCGAACGCTCCGACGAACGCGACGCGGTGGGAGTGGTGCACGAGGGCGCCCCGCGCGAGATCGTGCTGAAAGACGGCGCCGAGCGCGGCGATCCCGGTGGCGATACCGACTTGGCGGAAGGTGCTGTTGGCGCCCGAGGCCATCCCGCTGCGCGCCGGCGGGGCCACCGCGATCGCAGCCGAGGCCAGCGGCGGGTTGACGAGGCCCACGCCCACGCCCT
>DASUDH010000074.1:0-3463 GCA_036275675.1 Solirubrobacteraceae bacterium
AGCCGCTCGGAAAGCTCCCTGACGCGCTCGGTGTCCGGGTTGCGCAGCTCCTCGTGCAGCGTCTCCCACAGCACGTCGCAGAGCTGCTGGGATGCGCGCGCCGCACGCGCGAGGCGCTCGGCCACGGTCCCGTCTGGGGGCTGTGGGTTGGGCTCGTCCCTCACAGACGGTTGATATCACCAGTGATGGACACGACGCAGCCTCATCGGCGATTCGGAGCGCGTTCTTTAACGGGGCGGATAGCCTTGGAGGATGAGCCGAAGGCCGAGGATCGCGACGATCTGGAAACTCGAGGACCACACCACCGAAGACCCGGTGAGCGGCGCGATGCGCTCGGTGCAGGCCGCGGACGCGAGCCTTCCGGAGGAGGCGCTGCGTGAGCTGTGGTCGCCGATGCACCTGGAGCGCCTTGAGCGCACCTACTGGCGCTTCCTTTCGCGCGTGACGCTTGGGCTCGTGCGGGTGCTCTACAGCGAGTCGGAGCGCTCCGTGGTGCTGCTCGGGCGCCCCCTGAAGCTGCTCACTTTCAAGGCGCCTGAATACGAAATGGAGGCGGAGCATGGAGTGGTGCGCTGGCGCATCGAGCGCGGCCTGCTCGTCACGCGAAACGGGCGCGGCGCGACCGCCTCCGGTGGACAGGGCCACCTGCAGATCGACGTGCACCGCCTCCCCGGCGTGGCGCGCGGCGAGGCGCGCCTGCACATCGAGGTGGAGGTGGCCAACTTCCACCCGGCGATCGCCTCGGGGCTGGGACGACGCGTGTACAACGCCACGCAGGCGCGCATCCACGTGTTCGTCACCCACGGCTTCCTGCGCTCGCTCGCACGGCTGGACCTGGCGAAGTCGAAGGTGGGACGGCTCAGCCCGGTCGAGCCCTCGCCCAGCGCCCCCCCGCCAGACGCCGGCAGGCGCGAGAACACCCCGCTCGGCTGACGGGCGCTGCAGGCCGCCTGCAGGCCCGAGCTCTACCCGAAGCGCCCGTCCCCGCCGAGCGCCCGCAGCTTGGCGCGGTCATGGGTCGCCCCCACCCGGCGCACGGTGCCCGAGCGCGAGCGCATGACGAGCGATTCGGTGGTGGCGCCGCCGGCGCTCGGATAGCGCACGCCCTGGAGCACATCGCCGTCGGTGATGCCGGTGGCAGAGAAGAACACGTCGTCGCCGGCGACGAGGTCGTCGCGGTCGAGTATGCGGTCCAGGGCGTAGCCGGCGTCCAGCGCGGCGGCGCGCTCGGCGTCGTCGCGGGGCCAGAGCCTGCCGAGCAGCTGCCCGCCGAGGCACTTGATGGCCGCTGCCGAGATGACCCCCTCGGGCGTGCCTCCGATCCCCCACAGCAGGTCGACGGGCGAGCGCTCGGTCACAGCCAGCAGCGCGGCCGACACGTCGCCGTGGGGGATCAGCCGCACGCGCGCGCCGGCCTCGCGGATCTCGCGGATGCCGGCCTCGTGGCGGGGACGATCGAGCACGACGACCATGACGTCGCCGATCGCGTGGCCCCCGCGCGCGGCGATCAGCTTGACCGTCTCCGACAGGGGACGGTCGAGATCGAGTAGGTCGGCGACCTCTGGGGAACCGGCCATCTTCTCCATGTACACGCACGGGCCGGGGTCGAACATCGTGCCCTTGCTCGACAGGGCGATCACCGCAAGCGCGGCGGGCATCCCGTGAGCCGCGAGCGTGGTGCCCTCGAGCGGGTCGACCGCGATGTCGACCTCGGGCGGGGAGCCGTCGCCGATGTGCTCGCCGTTGTAGAGCATCGGCGCCTCGTCCTTCTCGCCCTCGCCGATCACGACGGTCCCGTCCATCTGGACAGAGTGCAAGGCGTAGCGCATACCGTCGACCGCTGCCTGGTCGGCCGCCTCCTTGTCGCCCCTCCCCACGAGCGGGGCCGCTGCGAGTGCCGCGAACTCGGTGACGCGCACGAGCTCGAGCGCGAGGTTGCGATCCGGGCGCGTGGGTGCGGGGTGGGCGCTCATCGAAAGTGGGGTCTCCTGAGGTTGGAGCTTGTCCGGCTGGTGGGAGTGCAAGCGGTCGTGCTGGTTTTTGGGGGATGGGCGTACCCGCGTCGGAGGGACGCTGTGGTGGAACCATATCCAGGCGCGATGCTGCAGCCCCCTGGAAGGGAGGCTAGGATCGTGGCTCGATGACCGAAATCGGTTTTGTCGGACTCGGCAAGATGGGCGGCAACATGGTGCACCGCATCGGGCGGGACTCCGACCATGACGTCGTGGCGTTCGACTTCGACAAGAAGGCCGTGGCGCGGGCTGTGAGGAACGGCGCGCGGGGGGCAAGCTCGTTGGTGGATCTCGTGAAGAAGCTGAAGGCGCCGCGGATCGTGTGGATCATGGTGCCGGCGGGCGAAGCGACCGAGCAGACGGTGGACAAGCTCTCAAAGCTCCTGGAGGGGGGCGACACGATCGTGGACGGGGGCAACTCGAAGTGGACGGACGACAAGCGCCGCGCGAAGGTGCTCGCCAAGCAGGGCCTCCACTATGTCGACGTGGGCACCTCCGGCGGCGTGTGGGGACTGGAGGTCGGCTACTGCATGATGGTCGGCGGCCCGCCCGCGGCCGTTAAGCGACTCGCGCCGATCCTCGACGTGCTTGCCCCGCAGACGAGCGCGGACAGTGTTGCCGCGATCGGTGAGCGCGGCTGGATGCGCTTCGGCGGAGCGGGCGCAGGGCACTACGTGAAGATGGTGCACAACGGCGTGGAGTACGGCTTGATGCAGGCTTATGCCGAGGGCTTCGACATCTTCGACTCCTCGGAGTACGAGCTGGACAACGCGAAGATCGCCCACCTGTGGAACCAAGGGTCGGTGGTGCGCTCGTGGCTGTGTGAATTGGCGGCGCGCGCGTTCGAAGCAGACGGCAACGAGCTGCAGGCGATCGAGGGGTACACAGAGGACTCGGGCGAGGGACGCTGGACGATCGCTGAGGCCACCGCGCGCGACGTGCCGACGCCGGTGATAACGGCCTCCCTGTACGAGCGCCTGTCCTCGCGCGGAAACGGCGAGTTCGCCCACAGGGTGCTCGCCGCGCTGCGCAACCAGTTCGGCGGCCATGCCGTCAGGACGGCCGGGTCGCGGGCGCGGGCGCAGCCGGCAGCACAGGCGAAGACCACGGCACAGGCGAAGCCGGCCGGCGGAAAGCCGCCGGGGGGCCGCCCGCAGGGTTCGAAGCAGAGCGGGAAGCGCCGGTAGGCAACGATGGCGGCCGTCGCGACGACCGAGCCGCAGAATCCGCTCACGGCCGGCCTGGAGCGCCTGCCGGTGGCTCCCACGACGCTCGTCATATTCGGCGCGACGGGCGATCTGGCGCGGCGCAAGCTGCTGCCGGCGCTCTACAACCTCGCGCACGAGGGTTCGCTGCCGGAGCGGTTCGAACTGATCGCGGTCGCGCGGCGCGAGCAGGGGCACGAGGACTTCCAGACCGAGGCGCGGCAGTCGATCGAGCGCTTCTCCCGG
>DASUDH010000075.1:0-7479 GCA_036275675.1 Solirubrobacteraceae bacterium
CGCTCGAGCTGCTCGGCGAGCACGATGCGGCACGGGTGTTCACGACGATCGGCTGCGAGCAGGAGTACTTCCTGATCGACGAGCAGTACTACTTCGAACGGCCCGACCTGCTGACGACCGGCCGCACGCTGTTCGGGGCCAAGCCGCCCAAGGGCCACGAGCTCGACGACCACTACTTCGGCTCGATCCCCGAGCGCATCCTCGCGTGCATGCTCGACACCGAGCGCGAGCTCGGCAAGCTCGGGGTCCCGGTCAAGACGCGCCACAACGAGGTCGCGCCCAACCAGTACGAGATCGCCCCGGTGTTCGAGAACTCGAACGTGGGCGCCGACCACCAGATGCTGACGATGCAGATCATGCAGAACACGGCGCGACGCTACAAACTGGTGTGCCTCTTGCACGAGAAGCCGTTCGCGGGAGTGAATGGGTCGGGTAAGCACAACAACTGGTCGATGGGGACGGACACCGGGTTGAACCTGCTCGACCCGGGGGACACGCCGCACGAGAACCTGCAGTTCCTGTTCTTCTGCGCGGCGGTGATCCAGGCAGTGAACACCCACCAGGCGCTCTTGCGCGCGTCGATCGCGAGCCCCGGCCAGGACCACCGTCTGGGGGCCAACGAGGCGCCGCCGGCGATCATCTCGATCTTCCTCGGAGCGGAGCTCGAGCGTGTATTCGGCGCTATCGAGTCGGGCAAGGCGCAGGCGTCGAAGCCCGGCTCGTTCCTGGGCCTTGGCACGCCGGTGTTGCCGCCGCTGCCCTTGCACGGGGGCGACCGCAACAGGACGAGCCCGTTCGCGTTCACCGGCAACAAGTTCGAGTTCAGGGCACTCGGGTCGAGCCAGTCGCCGGCGCTGCCGAATACGGTGCTCAACACGATCGTGGCGGAGGCGATCGACGATCTCACCGTGAAGCTCAAGGCGGCAATGAAGAGCGCTGGCGGGAGCCTCGAGAAGGCCGTCACACGGGTCGTGAAGGAGAGCTACGGCTCCAACAAGCAGGTCGTGTTCGGCGGCGACAACTACTCCGAGGCGTGGCACTCCGAAGCGGAGAAGCGCGGCCTCGCCAACCTGCGCTCGACGCCCGACGCGCTCCCTTGGCTGGTCGAGAAGGGCACGGTTGGGCTATTCAAGAAGTACAAGGTGCTCTCCAAGCGCGAGCTGGAGTCGCGTTACGAGGTGTTCACCGAGCAGTACGCGGTGAAGCTCAACATCGAGGCCGAGACGGCCGCGCAGATCGCGCGCACGATGCTGCTGCCGGCGGCGGTACGCCACCTGAACGAGCTGAAGGTAAGCGGCCTGGATGAGCTGATCGAGGAGGTGGAGCCGCTCGTGAAGGAGCTGCGCTTCGCGCTCGTGAAGCTCGAGGACGCGAACCTCGCGGACAACCAGCCGGACGGCCCGATGAAGTGGGCGACGTACATGCGCGACGTGGTGCTCCCCGCGATGGAAGACGTGCGCGAGGTGGCCGACCGCCTGGAGAAGCTCGTCGCCGACGATCTGTGGCCGCTGCCGAAGTATTCGGAGATGCTTTTCATCAAGTAAGACAACGCTTCCGGCAATGCCTTGACACACTCGTGTCAAGGTTGCCGGGGCGCTGCTAGCATCCGAGCGGATGCCGCAGCGCGACTACCTACAAGCGGTGCGCAGCCATGTGGTCGTGTACGACGGCGGCATGGGCGCGACGCTCGAGCAGTTCTCCCTTACGCCGGAGGACTACGGCGGCCTGCAGGGCAAGTGCCACGAGGCGCTCGTGCTAAACCGGCCGGACGTGATCGAGGGCGTGCACGCCTCGATGCTCGACGCCGGCGCCGAAGTGGTCGAGACCGACACGTTCCAGGCGTCGCGCCTGAAGCTCGACGAGTGGGGCCTTGCCGATTACACGGTCGAGGTCAACACGAAGGCCGCCGAAATAGCACGCAAGGCCGCCGGCGAGCACCGTTTCGTGGCGGGCTCGATCGGGCCGACGGGATTCCTGCCGGCCTCGGACGATCCCACGCTTGGGCAGATCCAGCTCGGAGAGCTCGTCGAGGTGTTTTCAGAGCAGGCGGAGGGGTTGATCGATGGAGGGGTCGACCTACTGATCATCGAGACGGCGCAGGACATCCTCGAGGTCAAGGCCGCGGTGTTCGGCGCCCGGAGGGCATTCAAGAGCACCGGCAAGACGCTCCCGATCCACACTTCGGTCTCGCTGCTTCCCAACGGCGGCAAGATGCTGCTCGGAACGGACATATCTGCGGTGCTGGGCACGCTGGAGGCGCTCGGGGTGGACGTGATCGGCTTGAACTGCTCGACCGGCCCGCAGGACATGCGCGACGCGATCCGTTTTCTCGGCGAATTCTCTCCGGTGCCGGTCGCGTGCATCCCGAACGCGGGCCTGCCGCTGCAGGGCCCCGACGGGGAGACGATCTTCCCAGAGCAACCCGAGCCGCTCGCCGAGGCGCTGGCGGAGTTCGTCGAGCGCTACGGCGTGGGGGTCGTGGGAGGCTGCTGCGGCACAAACCCCGACCACATTCGGGCGATCGCCGAGCGCGTGGGCGGCCACGCAGTGGAGCCGCGGCCAGCGCCCAGGCCCCCCCACCTCTCCTCGATGATCGCGGCGACCCCGCTCGTGCAGGAGCCGCGCCCCACGATGGTGGGCGAGCGCGTCAACAGCCAGGGCTCGCGCAAGGCCAAGGAGCTGCTGCTCGCTGACGATTACGACGGGCTCGTCCAGATCGCCGAGGACCAGGTGGCGGGCGGCGCGCACGTGCTCGACCTGTGCGTGGCGCTCACCGAGCGCAGCGACGAGGACGAGCAGATGCGCCAGCTCGCCAAGCGCATCTCTTTGACGCAGGAGCCCCCGATCCAGATCGACTCGACCGAGCCGGAGGTGATCGAACGCGCGCTCGAGCAGATCCCGGGCAGGGCGATCGTCAACTCGGTCAACCTCGAGGCAGGCCGCGACAAGCTCGACCGCGTGGTGCCGCTGGCGCTTGCCCACGGCGCCGCGCTGATCGCGCTTACGATCGACGAGATCGGGATGGCGAAGACCGCGCAGCGCAAGGTCGAGATCGCCCAACGCATCAAGGAGCTCTGCTGCGACGAGCAGGGGCTCGACCCGCAGGTGCTGATCTTCGATTGCCTGACGTTCACGCTCACGACCGGCGACGAGGAGTGGCGACCCTCGGCGGTCGAGACGATCGAGGGCATCCGGCGCATCAAGGCCGAGATCCCGGGCGTGAAGACGTCACTCGGTGTGTCAAACGTGTCGTTCGGCGTGTCCCCGGGCGCGCGCGCGGTGCTCAACTCCGTGTTCCTGCACCACTGCGTGGAGGCTGGGCTCGACCTCGCGATGGTCAACCCCAACCACATCACGCCCTACTCCGAGATAACCGACGAGGAGCGCGAGCTGGCCGACGATCTCGTGTTCAACCGCCGCGAGGATGCCCTGGAGCGCTTCATCGCGCACTTCGAGAGCAAGGGCGAGGAGGAGGCCCAGACGAGCGCCAACCCGACCGAGGGGATGGAGCCCGAGGAGGCGCTTCACTTCCACATACTGCGCCGGCGAAAGGAGGGCGTCGAGGAGTGGATCGACGCGTCGGTCGAGAAGATCGGGGCGGTGCCGACGCTCAACGACGTGCTGCTGCCGGCGATGAAGGAGGTCGGGGACAAGTTCGGCGCCGGAGAACTGATTCTGCCGTTCGTGCTGCAGTCGGCCGAAGTTATGAAGAAGGCGGTGGCGCAGCTCGAGAACTACCTCGACAAGATCGAGGGCTACACGAAGGGCACGGTCGTGCTCGCAACAGTGTTCGGCGACGTGCACGACATCGGCAAGTCGCTCGTGAACACGATCCTCACCAATAACGGCTACACGGTGATCGACCTCGGCAAGCAGGTGCCGATCCAAACCATTCTGGACGCCGCCCAGGAGCACGAAGCGACCGCGATCGGGCTCTCCGCGCTGCTCGTGTCCACCTCCAAGCAGATGCCGGCCTGCATCCAGGAGCTGCACTCCAAGGGCTTGCGATACCCGGTGCTGATCGGCGGCGCAGCGATCAACCGCGCCTTCAGCTATCGCGCGCTCTACCCCGGTGGCAAGGAATCTGAGGAGGTGTACGAGCCGGGCGTCTTCTACTGCAAGGACGCGTTCGAGGGCCTGTCGGTGATGGATCAGCTGATCGACACGGACGCCCACGATGCGCTGCTGAAGAAGCTGAGGACCGGCGCGAGCGAGTTTCGCGCAAAGGGCGAGGAGCCAGCAGAGGAGCTCAACTTCGCCGACGACAGCGTGCGCTCGAATGTCAGCTCGAACCACCCCATATCCACACCTCCATGGTGGGGTGTGCAAGAGGCACCAGTCGATATGGACGAGGTGTACAGCCACCTCGACACGCACGTGCTGTTCAAGCTGCACTGGGGCGGCAAGGGCGTCAAGGGCGAGGCGTGGCGCCAGCTCGTGGACGAGGACTTCCGCCCGCGCCTGGAACGCATGTGGCGCGAGCAGGACTACCTGCACCCGCGCGCGCTGCTCGGCTTCTTCCCCTGCTACGCGCTTGGCAACGACATCGTCGTGCTCGACCCGCGCGTTCGCGGCAGGCCGAGCGAACGGCGGGATACGAGCGATTCAGCCTCGAAGCTCGACCCGGCCGATCCCGCCGCCGAGCTGACCAGGTTCGTGTGCCCGCGCCAGCCAAAGGGCGACCGTATCTGCCTGGCCGACTTCTTCCGCCCGGCCGAAGACGGCAAGCCCCCCAAGCAGCTTGACGTGATTGCCGTGCAGGCGGTGACGGTGGGCTCCGAGGTGACCGAGCTGATGACAAAGCTGGAGGCCGACGGAGAATTTGCCGAGCAGCTGTTCGTGCACGGCCTCGGTGTGCAGACGGCCGAGGGGCTGGCCGAGTGGCTGCACTGGCGCGTGCGCGAGATGCTCGGCATTCCGTCGACGCAGGGCCGACGCTACTCGTGGGGCTACCCCGCTGTGCCCGAGCAGTCCGAGCACCTGAAGGTCGAGAAGCTGCTCGGCCTCGAGCGGATCGGCATGAGGATCTCAGACGGCTATGCCCCGATCCCCGAGCAGTCGACGCTCGCGCTGATTGCCCACCACCCCCAGGCGATCTACTTCGGCACCCGCCAGGGCCGTCTGCTCCCCAACGGCTCGCCCGACGACGTGATCAAGGGCTCCTACCGCGATCCTTCCTTGTTCGGCGAGCTAGATGACGTCGACCCGCCGGATGGGTCGGTCGAAGAGGAGGATCAGCCGGCGGTGACGGGCAGCGGCGCCTGAGCTGTGTGCTGTTCGAGCAGCACCAGCTTCTGCGCGCGTGACAGACCCTTCAGACGCGCCTCCTCGCGGCGCGCGGCGCTGCGATCTGTCATTGGCAGCACAAGCGCCAACTCGACGGGCAGCCTGCTGGCGGTGTAACGACTGGCCTTGCCGGCTGAGTGCCTGGCTAGACGCCGGGTCAGATCGGTCGTCCAGCCGGTATAGAGCGACCCGTCACCACAGCGCAGCATGTAGACCCAGGCGTTGTCCATCGGTGCCAATTCTGCGCCGCCACCGCAGCTCCTGCGAGCAGGGCGCCGTTCGTCAGGACTGGACCTGCGAGGGCGCGCGGCGCGAGGCCCCGGGCAGCGGGCCGAGCTTGACGGGCGATGCGTGCATCGTGCGCAGGCGCACGTCCTTCCAGGAGAGGCCCTCGTTGACGAGCGCGGGCGCGCCCATGACGACCGCCGTGGCCACCTCGACGGCCTGAAGCACGATGCCATAGGCGAGCGCATCGGCCGTGGAGACATGATAGGCGCCGGCCAAGACCGCAACGCACGCCGCCTGGAAGACACCTACGTTGGCGGGCGTGGCGGGTATCACCGCGGTGACGTTGACCGCGAACAGGACCGCCGCGGCGGCGGCGAAACCGGCCTTTCCGGAGAGGCCGAGAGCCATCAACAAAAGCCAGCACGAGAGCCACTGAAGACCCCACGCGGAGAGCTGGAGCAGGGTCGCAGAGGTGGCCTGACGCGGGTTGCGAAAGACGCGCAGTCCCGCGCGCACACGTACGAGCGCGACACGCACGTTTGCGAACAACCGCCCAAGTCTTCGCGAGCGGGATACCGCCGCGCGCGGCACCAGCACCGGAGCCAGCAGCAAGGCCATGAGAATGGCGAGTGGCGCCAGCGCAACCGCGAGCAGAACGCTGGTGCGGTTGCCCGCGAAGCTCACGCTCGAGAACATCACGCCACCGAGGATCACCAGCGCGAGCAGGTTGAGCAGCGTCTGGGACACCATCGTGCCGAGCACCACCGGCAGTGTCTCGCGCGCGCGACCGAGGCGGCGCGCGACGATCAGCGCACGCGAGGGCTCACCGAGGCGGGCGGGCAGCGTGGCGGACATGAGCACGCCGATGAAGGTCCCCTGCAAGGCGTCCCTGCGCCGCGCCGCACGCCAGGTGGGCGCCGCCTCGAGGATCGCGTGCCAGGCGATGCCGCGCACGAACATCGACGCGCACATCACCCCCATCCCGGCCGCGACGAGCCCCGGGCTCGACGCGACGAGGCTTTCGACCACGCGCGTGACGCCGATGCGCTGGAGCGCGAGCAGCGCGAGCGCAATTCCGGCGAGTGAGCTTGCGATCAGCGCCATGCGCGAAAGGACGCGCAGCGCACGACGTCCGACCGGCGGCGACTCCAGGCTCGGCAGGCGCCGGGCGGGCACGGGCGGGCGCAGGTCGGCCGGCGCGAAGCCATGGCGCACGGCAGCGCGTGCCAGACGCGTGGCGGGCTCCCCAACCGCGATCGCCTCGCGGTAGCAATCGGCGACCTCCTCGGCGACGTACGCCCACGAAAAGCGCTCCGCGCGGGTGCGCGCGGAAGCGGCCATCGCCGCGCGTCGGGCCGGGTCGAACGCCAGCGCGCGCAACGCCTCGGCGAGCGCGAGCGCGTCGCCTGGGGGCACGAGCAGACCGTCGATGCCGTCGCGCGCGACGTCGCGGTAGCCGGGGATGTCGGATGCGACGACGGGTGTGCCGGCGGCGAACGCCTCGGTGAGGACCATGCCGAAGCTCTCACCGCGCAGGGACGGTGCGCACAGCACGTCGGCGCGCCCCAGCTCGTGCAGCTTCTCCTCCTCGGACACCTTCCCGAGAGCGCGCACCCCGCGATCGTCGAGCAGCAGCGGCGCGATCTCAGAAGCGCTGGCCCCGACGAGCGTGAGCGTCGCGGGCACGTGCTCGCGCAGCGCCTCGTATGCGCGCAGGAGCACAGGCAGCCCCTTGCGCTCGACAGCCTGACCGATGAACAGGATGCGCAAGGGCTCCGCGTCGGTGTGGCCGTTCGCAAAGGCCTCCCTCTCCCGCGCGCGTGGGGCATCCCATTGTGTACACACCCCCTCCATCCCATCCAGTCCTTCCATCCCCTCAAGCCCTCCCGTCCCCTGCGATCTGCCCGTCCCCTCCCAATCTCTCATCCCCCCCCGATGCCCATCACCGCGTGTCGCTTGTGCCTC